>JAIXVY010000021.1 GCA_027482505.1 Opitutaceae bacterium
AGGTTTCATAGGCCCAGGGCGTGTCCGCGCGCTCGGGCGGGGCGTTCACCTCGACGGCCTCGGCGGCGGAGTAGGCGCGGGCGATGGCGGCGCGGGCGGCCTCGGCGTCGCCGAGATCGGTGTTGCCAAAGACGCCGACGAGGCGGCCTTGCGCGGAACTCCAGGCGGCCTTGAGCGCCTCGTGGCAATCCTCGGGCGTGACGGCCGCGAGCGCGGGGCCCAGCAAGGCAAGATCGGCGGCGGGCGTGGTGGGCACGACGCCTTCGACAAAGGCGTCCACGAGAGTGTCCGCGCGCTCCTCGGAGCGGCGGGTGGGATCGGTCTTCGCGGCCTGCTCAAGGGCGTTGCGCAGCTCGGCGGCGGCTTCGCGCAGCTCGTAGCCGCGGAAGCCGAAACGCAAGGCGCGGCGCAGCTCGTTTTCTCCCACGCGCAGGGCCTCGGCCCACTGGCCGGGACGGGCGACGAGGTCCAGGCCGGCGCCGTCGAACACGCCGGGGAACGCGTCGCGGCTGGCGCTGGCGCGGACGAAGGGCGCCGACTCGGCCTTGGCCAGCTCCGAGAGGCGGCGGTTCAACATCGAGTAGGCGAGTTGCAGCGGAAGTTCGCGCACGCGCTTCTCGGCGGTGTCGGGCTGCAAATCAGGCGGAACAACGACCTGGAGGGCGACGGAGGTGGCGCTGGCCTCGGCCTCGTGGTGGTGGCCGAAGGTCACGGCGGCTGCGCGCGCGACGGGCGTGCCGTAGTCGGGCGTGGGGCGGGCGGGGGCGCGGGCGGCGAGCGGCGTGAACAGTTCGACGAGAGGCTTCTTCGCCGCCTCGGGCGCGAAATCGCCGATGGCGACGACGGCGAGGCGTTCGGGCCGATACCAAGTGTCGTAGAAGTCGGCGAAGAGCGGCCGGTCGGCGGCTTTGATCACGGTTTCGAGACCGATGGGCAGGCGCGCGGGCAGGAGGGTGCCGGCGAAGAAGAAGTCGTAGCCGGCGATGGCGGAGCGGTAGTCGGCGGAGTCGCGGGCGAGCTTCTCCGAGAGCACGACGCCGCGCTCGCGGTCGATCTCCTCGGGTTTGAGCAGCAGACCGCCGGCGAAGTCGGCCAGCACGCGAAAGCCCTCGGCCAGCGTCTCGGGCTTGGTGTCGGGCAGCTCCAGCTTGTAGACGGTGCGATCAAAGGACGTGTAGGCGTTGGTGTGGCCGCCGAAATTCATGCCCATGCGCTGGAAAAACTCGATGAGCGTGCCGGGCGGATAGTGCGCGCTGCCGTTGAAGGCCATGTGCTCGAGGAAGTGGGCGAGGCCGCGCTGCGCCTCGGTTTCGTGCAAGGCTCCGGCGGCGACGACGAGGCGGAGCGAGGCGCGTCCGCGCGGCTCGGGGTTCGAGCGGACGGCGTAGCGCACGCCGTTGGCCAGTTGTCCCGTCTCGATGGCGGGATCGGCGGCCAGATCGGTGGCGCCGGCGGCGGGCGGGAAGAGCAGGGGAGGGCGCGGCTCGGAGGGGGCGGCGGAGACGGACGAGACCAACGCGAGCCAGACACCAAGCAGCAGGGCGGGGAAGCGCATGAGAGAAATGACCAAGGACCAAGGGATAATGACCACCGAAAAACGCCGGCGGGGGATTTGTTTTGAGCGCCGGCCGGGGATGAGGTTCCTAACCCTTTACCGATTTCGCATGCTCTGGCTCTACCGCCTCCTGTTTCTGCCCATCGCGTTGCTGTCCGCGCCCTACTACGGGTGGCGGATGCGCCGTCGCGGCGGTTACGGGGCGAATTTTTCGCAGCGTTTCGGCGCCGTGCCCTCCTTGCCGCGCAAACGTCCGGGCATGCGACGCGTCTGGCTGCAGGCGGTCAGCGTCGGCGAGATGCTGGCCGTGGCGCCGCTCATCGAGGCCTGGCGGCGCGATCCCTCGGTGGAGGTGTATCTCACGACCACCACCAGCACCGGCTACGCGCTGGCGGAGAATCGTTATCTGACGACGGGCGCGGTCCTCGCGCTGGGTTATTTCCCCATCGATTTCTGGCCCTGCTCGGCGCGGGCCTGGCGGGCGATTCAACCCGACGTGGTCGTGCTCATGGAGGGCGAGCGCTGGCCCGAGCATCTGCATCAGGCGGCGCGGCGCGGCGTGCCGGCGGTGGCGATCAACGCCCGGCTTTCCGATCGCAGCTTCCGCCGTATGCGCCGTATGGGGCCGCTCGCGCGCCTTCTCACCCGCGGGCTGGGTCGCGTGCTGGCCGCGAGCGAAGGCGACGCGGAGCGCTTCGCCCGCTTCGGCGTGCCGAGGGAGCGCATTAGCGTGACGGGCAATCTCAAACTCGACGTGGCTCTTCCCGAGGTGACTCCGGCCTCCGCGGACAACTATCGCCGCGAGCTGGGCCTCGGCGACGCGCGTCTGCTGCTCGGCGCCTCGACCTGGCCGGGCGAGGAGGCGGCATTGTTGCAGGCCTGGCGGGAGATAGGCGGCGCCGGCTCCGGCTGGAGGTTGCTGCTCGTGCCCCGGCACGCGGAGCGACGCGGCGAGATCGAGGCGCTGCTGGCGGCGAGCGGGGTGCGTTATC
This sequence comes from Opitutaceae bacterium, assembly GCA_027482505.1. Lineage (GTDB taxonomy): Bacteria > Verrucomicrobiota > Verrucomicrobiia > Opitutales > Opitutaceae > IMCC26134_A. Next base: position 2,548 of record JAIXVY010000021.1, read on the forward strand.
ATTTTCGTTCGCGCGGCGCCGCCCGTGGCGAAGTCGACGTGGCCGTGGCCGACACCACGGGCGAGCTGGCCCGGCTGCTGGCGCTTGGCGAACTCGTCTTCGTGGGCAAAACCCTGCCGCCCCATACCGAAGGCCAGACGCCGGTCGAGGCCGCGGCGCGCGGCAAGGCCGTCGTCTTCGGCCCCGGCACGGCGAATTTCCGGCTCATCGCCCGGGAACTGATCGAGGCCGGCGCGGCGCGCCCGGTCGCGGATGCCGCCGAACTTGCGGTCGCGGTGGCGGCTCTCGCCGCGGATCCGGACGCCCGGCGCGCCGCGGGCGAGGCCGGCTTGCGCTGGCACCGGGCCAACCGCGGGGCGGCTGCGCGCACATGCGAGGCGTTTGCGGAGATTTTGCGGGGGCGGAATTAAAGGTTGAACGCATCCGGCACGGGCTTTGCGTTAGACCCTTTAGCGGATGCAAAACCACGGCCCCAAACGCGTCTATACCCCACATTCGCTCGAATTTTGGTTCAACCGTCTGGAGCACAACTGGGAGGCGTATTTCACCGCCGAGCAGTTGGAACGCGGTCACGCCATCTACCGCGAGGGCGAGGTGCGCGAACTCGAGCTGACCGCGACCGATGCCATCGTCCACCGCCGCATCGAGAAGAAGGACGAATACGCGGTCATCGAGTGGGCCGAAAAAGGTTTTTCGGTGCGCTCCTCCACGACCGACACCGACGCGGCCCACGCGCTCGCCGTGGCCGGTCTGCATGAGATCGAGGAACTGGTGGCGGACGAAATCTCCCCCCTGCCGGAGAGCCTGCCGCCCTTCCCGATGGAGACCGCCGCATCCGTCTCGGCCAACGGTCATGGAGCCGCCACCGGCCCCGCTTCGTCCAACGGGCACGCGTCCGCCGCGGCGCCCGATGCCGCCTCGCGCCGGCCGGGTGTCGCTCCTGCCGCCGCGCCCGCGCCGGCCGGCTCCGCCATCGTTCGCGCCAAGCCGGTCTCCGCCGCCCCGGGCGCGGCCGCCGCGCTGGGCAAGGGCGCGCGCACCCTGTTGCTCGCTTTCGCCACGACCGACGAAGGGCTTACGTTTTCGGCCCACTGGCTGGCGACGGACAAATCCCGCGCTTTCGCCCTCGGGCCCGGTTCGCGCGAGCCCGGCCTGCCGCCGGTCAGTTCCGGCGAACGGGCCAAGCTCATCGGCCTGGCTTCCTACGCGCGCAAGGCCCACTTCGTCTATCGACAGGAAACCGGCACCTACCTGATGGGGTCGGTCGCGGAGATCCCGAACTTTTTAAAGTCGACGCTGCCCGCCTGGAAAAAGCTCTTCGGCATCGAGCTCGATGCCGCCTCGGCGCTTTTGCTCAAGGGGCCGCAGGAGATCACCATCGAGGCCGTTGCCGGCACCACCCGCCGCGGCGCCAAGGGCGCGGGCCTCGACGCCGCGCTCGACCTGCGCTGGATTTTCAAGGCCGGAGAGCGCCTGCTCACCGACGCCGAGACACGCCTGCTCACCGCCAAGAACACCACGCCCGTCATTCTGCCGAGCGTCGGCATCGTGAGCCTCCCGGTGGAGAAACTCGCCGTCGTGCGCTCTTGGGAAAAGGGCGCGGCCGAGACGCACGGCGAAGGCGCGTTGTCGCCCTACCTGATTTTCTCCCTGTTTAACGACGCGCGTTTCAAGCTCACCCTCTCGCCCGAGCTCTCCGCGTGGCGCGACAGCGTGCTGGCCGGGCCCAAGGAGGCGCCGTCGCTGCCCGAGCGTCTGCGTCCCTACCAGCGGCGCGGCGTGGAGTGGATGCACCACCTCGCGGACAAGGGCTGCCATGGCCTGCTCGCCGACGAGATGGGCCTGGGCAAGACGCTCCAGGTGATCACGCTGCTCGCCACGCGCCGCATCGATGATCTGCCGAGCCTGATCGTGTGCCCCGCCAGCGTGGTGCCGGTGTGGCAGGACGAAATCGCGCGCTTTCACCCCGAGTTGGCGGTCGACGTGCTCAAGACCGGGCACGACTTCTCCACACGCGCAGCGCCCTGCGTGTGGTTGTCCAGCTACACTCAGCTCCGAAAGCACCGTGCCATCCTGGCGAAGCACAAGTTCGGCTACGCCGTGCTCGACGAGGGCCAGTTCATCAAGAACCCCGACGCCAAGGTCACGCAGACCTGCTTCGCCATCCGCGCCCAGCATCGCATCGTGCTCTCGGGCACGCCGCTGGAGAACCGCCAGCTCGATCTCTGGTCCATCTTCCGTTATCTCCTGCCCGGGTTGCTCGGCTCCCGCACGGCTTTTGAGAACGCCATCGTGGCCGATCGCGCGGGCACCCTCGCGCGCCTGCGCGCCCAGCTCTCGCCTTTTATGCTGCGGCGCACCAAGGCCGAGGTGGCGTCCGAGCTGCCCCCCAAGCAGGAGATGGAACTCATCTGCCCGCTCACCGACGTGCAGCGCGAGGAATACGCCCGCATCTGCAACGAGGGCCTCTCGCGCCTCGGCGACGACGTGGGCGCGGCCATGCGCGAGAAGAGCTTCGGCTTCCTCGCCCTGCTCACCCGCCTCCGCCAGGTGTGCTGCGACCCCGACATGCTGCCTTGGCGCAAGTCGCCGCTGGCCGACTCGGGCAAGATCGCGCTCCTCGTGGAGAAACTCGCCGAGATCGTGGGCAGCGGCCACAAGGTCGTGATCTTCTCGCAGTTCGTCATGCTCCTCGACCGTGTGAAGGAGGCGCTGGCGCAAAACTTCCCCGAGCTGCCGCGCTACGAGCTCACCGGCATGACGCTTGATCGCCAGAAGCCCGTGCAGCAGTTCCAGGCGGCGAGCGGCGCGGCCGCGATGCTCGTCTCGCTCAAGGCCGCCGGCACCGGCATCACGCTGCATGCCGCGGATTACGTTTTCCTGCTCGATCCGTGGTGGAACCCGGCGGTCGAGGCGCAGGCGGTGGACCGCGTGCACCGTCTCGGCCAGAAGAGCACGGTCTTCGTGTATCGCATGGTCACGGCCGGCACGATCGAGGAGCGCATCGAGGCGCTGAAGGCCTCGAAGAAGGATTTGTTCAACCAGGTGGTCGGCGGCCAGGAGGGCGACTTCGACCTCAGCCAGCATTTCGTGTCGCTGCGCGAGCTCGTGCAGCTCACCGGCACGGCGAGCGTGGAGCAGCCCGACTCCTCTTCCGGCGAAGCGCCCGCGACCGAGGCCGCGGGCGGGGCGCCGGCGGGCGCCTGATCCGGCGGGACGGAGTGTCGTGCCGCGCCGGGCGGGCTAATCGTTCGCCGCTACCTCGATGCCGGCCTTGGCGGCCTTGATGGCGGCGGCGATGGTGGGCGAGGGCGCGCGGTCGGTGACGAGCGTGAGCTTGGCTTCGAAGGGCGTGGCGAGGGCGAGGGCCTTGCGGCCGAACTTGGAGCCGTCGATCGCGAAGACGGTGCGCTCGGCGGCGGCGATCATGCGGCGCTGGGTGGCGACGATGAGCGCGTTGTGATTCCACACGCCGGCCTCGGTGAGACCCGCGCCGCCGAGGATGGCGAGATCGGCGTGGATCTGGCCGAGCGACTGCTCGCAGAGCGGTCCGACCAGCACGCCGAGGCGGCTGTCGATGCTGCCGCCGGTGACGATGGTCTCGAGCGAGCCGAGATCGGCGTAGAGCGCGGCGATGGGGAGGGAGTTGGTGATGACCTGGAGGCGTTTGGCCACGAGCAGACGCGCGACGGCGTAGACGCTGGTGCCGCCATCCATGATGACGGTCATGCCCGGCTGGACCATCTCGGCGATACGGCGGGCGACGGCGTGTTTCTCGGCGGCCTGGCGCTGGTCGCGGGCGATGAAATCGTATTCGCGGGCTCGTTCGTCGGTCTCGAGCACGGTGGCTCCGCCATGGTGGCGGCGCAGGACGCCGCGGGCCTCGAGGGTGTCGAGCGCGCGCCGGATGGTGGACAGCGACGTCTCGCAGCGCGTGGCGAGGGTGTGCAGATCCGCGTATTTATGCTCGCGGATGTAGCGTTCGATGAGGTCGAGGCGCTGCTTGGTGGTCATCGGGGAAATGTAAATGGAAGACGCGGGCGGGGCGTGCAACGCGAGGTTTTTCATTGCCGCGGGCGGCTTTGGGCGGATGGTGCGCGCGATGAACGGTCGTCCTTTGCTCGCGTTATTGGTGCGCTGGCTGGTGCTCGCCCTCGGGGTGACGCTGGCGGAAAAGATCGTGCCCGGCGTCGACTGCAAAGACGGCGGCACGCTGCTCGTGGTCGTGGTGCTGCTGAGCTTTTTTAACGCCGTCATCCGCCCCGTCCTCGTGCTGTTCACCCTGCCTTTCATCGTTTTGACTATGGGGCTGGGCCTGGTGGTCATCAACGCGCTGCTCTTCCTGCTGGTGGGCGAGCTGGTGGAAGGCTTCCAGGTGGCGGGGTTCTGGGATGCGTTTTGGGCGGCCGTCATCGTGGGGCTCACCAATTTCTTCATGACGCTGCTGATGAAGCGTCGTCCGCCCGGCGGCCCGGGAGGCGGCGCGGGCGGCGGAGGCGAGCGCCGGCCTGCGCGGCGCGAGCCGGGCGGCGACGTGATCGACGTCTGAGCGCCGCCGGCCTCGGGAAAACGGGGTCGGGCGCGCGGCCGGTTTCCCCTTGCGAGCCGGGAGGCGGCGGTTGACGTTGTTCCTTTCGTTTTCGCGAAATTCGCACCCTCTTTTCACCATGGCTGACACCACTACGGAATACGACCTCATCGTCATCGGCGGCGGCCCCGCGGGCTACGCGGGCGCCATTCGCGCCGGCCAGCTCGGCAAGAAAGTCGCGTGCATCGAGATGGAGCGCGCCGGCGGCACGTGCCTCAACTGGGGCTGCATCCCGACCAAGGCCCTGCTCAAGAGCGCCGAGCTCTACCAGAAGATCAAGAAGGCCGACGCCTACGGTCTGTCCGTGAAGGAGGTCTCCTTCGACTTCGCCAACATCATGCTGCGCTCGCGCGACGTCGCCAAGCAGATGGCCAAGGGCATCGAATTCCTGTTCCGCAAGAACAAGGTCGAATACATCATCGGCCACGCCCACGTGCCGGCCGCCGGCATGGTGGAGATCACCGCCGGCGACAAGAAGGGCGCCTTCCTCAAGGCCAAACGCATTCTTATCGCCACCGGCTGCAAGATGCGCCGCATCCCCGGGCTCGAATATGACGGCGTGCGCGTGATGACCTCGCGCGAGGCGCTCGACACCAAGACCCAGCCCAAATCCATCACCATCGTCGGCGCGGGCGCGATCGGCGTGGAGTTCGCCTATTTCTTCAACGCCCTCGGCACGAAGGTCACTCTCGTGGAGATGTTGCCCAACATCCTGCCGGTCGAGGACGAGGATTCCTCCAAGGCCGTGCATCGCGCCTTCGAGAAGCAGGGCGTGAAGGTGTTCGTGAACACCAAGTGCGAGAACTTCCGCATCGGCAAAGACTCCGTGAAGGTCGACCTCGTCGAGGGCGACAAGCGCGTGGAGGTCGAGTCCGACGTGCTGCTCTCCGCCATCGGCGTGACCGCCAACACCGAGGGCCTGCTCGGTCGCGGAGCGCAGCTTGAGCTCGATCGCGGTTACGTGAAGGTGGACAACAATTACGAGACCTCGATCAAGGGCATCTACGCGGCCGGCGACATCATCGGCCCGCCCTGGCTCGCCCACATCGCCACCTTCGAGGCGGTCAACGCGGTCAACGGCATGTTCGGCCACGGCACGCCGAAGCGCGTGACCGGCTTCCCCGGCTGCACCTACTGCCAGCCGCAGGTCGCCTCTACCGGCCTGACCGAAAAGGCCGCGAAGGAGAAGAAACTCGACTTCAAGGTCGGCAAATTCCCCTTCACCGCGTCCGGCAAGGCGGTCGCCTCGGCCGACAGCGATGGCTTCGTGAAGGTCATCTCCGACGCGAAGACGGGCGAGATCTACGGTGCGCACATCGTCGGCAGCGACGCGACCGAGCTCATCGCCGAATACGGCCTCGCCATCAGCCTGGAGGCTACCGTCGAGGACGTGCACCAGACGATCCACGCGCACCCCACGCTCTCCGAGGCCCTCGCCGAGGCCGCCGCGGCCACGAGCAACGAGGCGATCCACATCTGAGGTCCGCGCGCGCGGCGTTTCACGTGTTTTTCCCGCCCGGCCGGCTCACAAGCCCGCCGGGCTTTTTTGCGCCTTCGTCGCGACGCCTACAGTGCGGGGTTTGGAAAAATGAAAAGTCAGCGCTACGATTGTCCCAGCTGCGGCGGCTAACGCTGCGCCAAGCAGGAACGAGATAAGCGACGGTAACGCTTCGAGTCCGCACAGCAGATAACTTCCATAAAGTTCCTGATGTGTGCCCCGTAAATCGTCTGCCGGCTGCGCAACTGTAATGCGCGCCGTGTAATCTCCCCGATCAAGACCGCTGAGGTAGAATAGCCGCACCAATTCGGGTCGGCCAACCTCACTGGCAAGCGGGCTCGCATCGGCGGGCTTTTCAAGGATTGGCCTGCCATCGACTCCAAAGAGCTCCAAGTGTGCTTCCAGCCGTGCTAAAGATGCTTCTGCCCTATGGCCCTTTGGCAGCAGCAGGTTAATCTCTACGCCGTGCGCGGCCGGGAAGTCGTGCGTCAACGGTAGCGTGAGAGAGCCGGGTTTGGAAAAGTCTGCTACACCCTCTAGCGGACGCGCCTTGGTGGCCACCTCAAAGGCGCTGCGCTGCAGCCAGCCTTCATATCCTGCCAGGATGGAAAGGATTATCAGGCCAATGGATATCGAGGCGGCGATTCTCCGGGCTGTGGTCCAAGCTATGGGCATGTATCAGGAAATGGGAAATGAGCTATATCGACGTCCTCCTGCGTATTCCAGTTGGCAAAGAAGGGGCGATCAGCCGCGGAAATCGGGAGCGCGCGTATCCAGCCCGAACCGCAGGCCGCGCCGAGAAGGCGCTGCAGTGAGAGCTCGCGGAGGGCGATCGCGGCGGTGGCGGCGGCGCGACTCTCCTCGGCGACGGGGTAGACCGCGCAGAGCGGTTCAAAGGTGCCGTTGGCGTGGCGCGGCGCGGCGACTCCTGCGGCCAGAAGGCGCGAGAGAAACTCCGGCGTGATGAAAGGCAGGTCGACCGCGAGCACGAGCAGGCGTGTCGTCGTCGCGACGGCGAGGCCGGCGGCGAGGCCAGCCAAGGGGCCCGAGTCCGGCGCCACATCGGCGACCAGCCGCGCGCCTGCGAGCGGACCGTCGAGGGCGTAGCCCCGCTCGGGCGGAGCGGAGAGAAGCAACTCGGCGCAGCCGGGGAGGGTGCGCAGCAGCGCCGCCTGGTGTTCGAGCAGGGGCCGGCCCGAAACGGGGTGAGGCAGCAGGGCCTTGTCGCGACCCATGCGCGCGGAGCGACCTCCGGCAAGAAGGAGCGTGGAGAAAAGCGACCGAGCTGCCTCAGGCGCGGGCATCGACGCGGAGGATGCCGTCGTTGAGGATTTTCGCGCGCAGGCCGCCGCGGCTTTTCAGCGCGGCCTCGGCGCCGGGGGCGAAGGCGCGGTCCATCCAGTAGCACGGAGAACACTCGGCGCAGCCGAGGAAGCGCACGCCCTGGATCTCGAATTCGACGCCGACGAGCGTGTTGAGGTCGACGCCGCGGGTAATGACGTTGCGGCGGAAGGCCGACGGGTCGCGATCCCAGGTCTGAAGCAGGACGCAGAGTTCGTCGTAAATTTCACCGGCGAAGAAGGTGATCTGGCCCTTGTAGTCGGGTTTGTAGTCGAAAAACCGGTCTCCGCGCAGTCCGCGACCCGCGACGCATTCCACCTCGGGCACGGCCAGAATGGGGTGCTCGCCGGCGGGGCGTCCGCTGTGGCCGAAATAGTTGTGCCCCGGAGACAGGAAGAGGTGTTCGACGCGGATCATGCGGAAGCGGATTCGGGGCCCACGGAACACACGGAATACACGGAAGCAGGCGCCGCGAAAGGCGCGAAATGCTGAAATGAATCGATGGCTTCGAGCAGCACGGCGAATCGGTTTCGCGTCGGTTGTCCGCTCACGCGCCGCGCAGGTGGCGCAGGCATTCGCGGATGGCGGGGACGAGAGGCGGGAGGCACTCGCCGATGGCGCGCGGGTTGCCGGGCAGGTTGATGATCAGGCTGCGGCCGCGGGTGCCGGCGGTGGCGCGGGAGAGGATTGCGGTGGGGACTTTGGGGAAGCTCACGGCGCGCATGGCCTCGCCAAAACCCGGCAGTTCGCGGTCGAGCACGGCGCGGGTGGCCTCGGGCGTGAAGTCGCGCGCGGCGGGGCCGGTGCCGCCGGTGGTCACGACCAGGTCGCATTTCTCGTCGTCGCACAGGGCGCGGAGCAGGGCGGAGAGGCCGTCGCGGTCGTCCGGGATGAGGCGGGAGAGGATCGTGTGTTCGGGGCCCAGGTGCTCGCGGAGAACGCGCTCGATCTCGGGGCCGCTCAGGTCGGCGTAGACGCCGGCGGCGGCGCGGTCGCTCAGGGTCACGCGGGCGATGCGGAGCGGAGGGAGGTCGGATTTATTGCCCACGGCAGGAGAAGATTCGCGTGTTTCGTGGGCTCTTCATGTCTTGGTTTTTTCGGTCACACGCACGGCGGTGAGCGTCATGGTTTTGTCCGCGGCCTTCATCATGTCGTAAAGGGTGAGGCCGGCGATGGTGACGGCGACGAGGGCCTCCATCTCCACGCCGGTCTTCGCGGCGACGCGGGCGGTCGCGGAGATTTGGATACGGTCCGCGAGGACGATGAAATCGACCGTGACGGAGTCGAGCGGGAGGCCGTGGCAGAGGGGAATGAGTTCGTCGGTGCGTTTGGCGGCGAGGATACCGGCGAGGCGGGCGGCGGCGAGGACGTCGCCCTTGGGCAGGGCCTGGGCGCGCAGAAGCTCGATGGTGGCGGGCTGGCAGAGGAGTTCCCCCACGGCGGTGGCCGAGCGCGTCTGGACGGGTTTGTGGCCGACGTCTACCATGCGGGCGGCGCCGGTGGCGTCGAGGTGGCTGAAGGCGGGCGAAGAGTCGGACATGGCGGAGAAGGTGCCCACGGAAGGCACGGAAAGACACGGAAGAAAACTCAGACCAAAAGGGCCTCGGCGGTGGTTTCGGGCGCGGAGGCGGCGGGGACGCGGAGGAGCGCGTGGGTGCGGGCGAGGACGGTGAGATCGCTGCTGTCGGCCCAGGGGAGCGGGGCGTAGCCGTCGGGCAGGCGGATGGCCGGCCACCAGGTCTCGCGAGGGTTGGGGCGCAGCGTGGCGCCCGGGGCGAGCGGCACGCGAACGATTGGCGCGGGCTCCGCGCCGGCGAGGCGGGCGAGCAGGCGCGCGACGAAGAGGTGGAAGCAGACGTAGTGGGAGAGCGGGTTGCCGGGCAGGCCGAAGGCGATTTGCGCGCCGGCGGAGGTTTCGCGCGTGGCGACGAGGAGCGGTTTGCCGGGGCGCGAGGCGACCTGGTTCACGGCGAGGGTGAAACCGTGCTCGGCGAAGAGTCGGGCGGTGTGGTCGTGTTCGCCGCCGCTGGAGCCGCCGGAGACGAGCATGAGATCGGGCGAGGCGGCGAGCAGGCGGGCGAAGGCGGCGGAGGCCGAGGCGCGGGATTCGTCGGCGCGGGCGTGGGCGCTCAGCTCGGCGGAGCCGGTGGCGGCGAGGAGGGCGGCGATGAGGGTGGAGTTGGAATCGCGGATCTGGCCGGGCGCGGGCGCGGCTTCGGGCGGGACGAGTTCTCCGCCGGTGATCAGGTGGGCGACGCGGGCGCGGCGGGAGACTTGCGG
>JAIXVY010000112.1 GCA_027482505.1 Opitutaceae bacterium
GCTGGCGGCCATCGCGGCGGATGACGCGGCGGCCGTGGCGGCCGTGCTGACGGACCTGTCGCCGACCGCCCTGACCCAGCTGCAGCAGTCGATCACCCTGCTGGGCCGGATCGACGGCCTGATCTTCACCGACGGCGCGCCGTCCAACGTCACCGGCGCGCCCGGCGCGGTGGCGATCGATGTGGTGGCCAAGGTCTTCTATGGCCCGAAGGACGAAACCACGGGCTGGCCGGCGGGCGAGAACTTCCTGCAGGGGCCGCAGGGTCCGGCAGGGCCGACCGGGCCGCAGGGTCCGGCCGGGCCGACCGGTGCGACGGGGGCCACCGGACCGACCGGCCCCAAGGGCGACACCGGCAACACCGGCCCGACCGGGGCCACGGGGGCGACGGGTCCAGCGGGTCCGACCGGACCGACAGGGGCGACGGGTCCGGCCGGACCGACGGGGGCCACGGGGGCGCAGGGGCCACAGGGGGACGCGGGTCTTTCGGCCTATGAGGTCGCGGTCGCGGAGGGGTTCACCGGCGACGAAGCGGCCTGGCTGGCGTCACTGGTCGGGCCCCAGGGTCCGGCCGGCCCGACGGGGGCCACGGGTCCGACCGGCGCCACCGGTCCCCAGGGTCCGGCCGGCCCGACCGGGGCAACGGGTGCGCAGGGACCGCAGGGCGAGACCGGCGCGACGGGTCCGGCCGGTCCGGCGGGTGAGGGCTCGGGCGACGTGCTGGGTCCCGCGACCCATGCCAGCGGGCGGGTACCGGTCTGGGTCGGGGCCGACAGCAAGACGCTGGGCGAAGGCCGCGCCATCGGCGCGGCGGCCTCGAACGACCTGCTCGACCGGGCGGCGGGCGACGGGCGGTATCAGCCGCTGGACAGCGATCTGACGGCCATCGCGGCGCTGACGACGACCGCGTTCGGCCGCGCCCTGCTGGAACTGGCCGACGCCGGGGCGGGGCGCACCGCGTTCGGCCTGGTGATCGGCGCCGACGTCCAGGCCTATGACGCCGATCTGGCCGCCATCGCGGCGTTGACCACCACGAGCTTCGGGCGGGACCTGCTGACGCTGGCCAATGCGGGAGCCGGGCGCACGGCGCTAGGCCTCGGCACGGCGGCGACGGCGGCGTCCGGCGACTTCCAGCCGGTCGACAGCGACCTGACGGCCATCGCGGCCCTGACGACGACGACCTATGGCCGGTCGCTGCTGACCCTCGCCGATGCGGCGGCGCTGAAGTCGGGGCTGTCCCTTGGGATCAGCGACATCAGCGGGCTGGCGACGGCGCTGGCGGCGCGGGTCCAGACCGTCAACGGCGTGGCCCCGGACGGCAGCGGCAATGTGGTGGTGACGGCGGGCGGGGCCAGCAACGCCGACATCGCCGCCCTGGCCGAGGCCATCGCCCGGCTGAAGGCGGACCAGCTGCGGCTCGCGCGGGGAGTCGCGGACGACTTTTCGTCGACGGACGGGGTCGATCTGACGGCGTCGGTCAGCGAACTCTACGACGGGACCAACAAGCGGTTCACGCGGACGGCACCTACGGCGGGCTCGGCCAAGTCCAACACCATGACCTCGACCCCCTCCCCGTCGCCGAACGTGGCGTCGTCCAGCGGCAATGACTCGGCGTTCCAGCCTTTCTCAGTCTGGGACAGCAGTGACAGCTCCTATTGGTTTGGCCGGGTCAACACCTTGGATTGGGTCGCCCGCGACTTTGGCGCAGGCAACGCTTTCATCCTGCACAGCTATGATCACCTGTCGAATACCTCTTACAAGGCCGAGGCTTGGGTCATTGAGGGGTCGAACGACAACTCGAGCTGGACTGTGGTCGATACAGTCACCGGTCAGGCGGGAACCAACGAGGTTACCAACCACGTCTGCGATACAGCCTCTACCGCCTACCGCTACTATCGGTGCCGCCCGACCGTCATCCGCGGCTACCACGGGATCGCGCGGATCACGTTCTACGAGGCCAACGTCCCGGCCAACCTCTCCCTCCGCTCCATCGCCTACACCGCCAACGCCAGCCCGGCGAACGGCTACATCCGGGTCAAGGCGACGGCGCTGGCGGGCTCAATCACGCCGGGGACGAACCTGCGGGCCTGGGCCAGCCGCAATGACGGCACGACCTGGATCGAGGCGAGCCTGACCTATCTGGGCGAGTTCGAGGGCGGCCGAAACTATCACGGCGACATCGCCTTCAGCGGGGCCTCGGGCACGGCGATGCGCTGGCGCGTGGACACCACGACCGACGGCGGGGCCGACATCGCCATCGACGACGTGACCCTGCTGTGGAGCGAGTGACATGCCGACGCTGATCGAGATCGGGACCGACCGCGACCGGGCGCGCGCCGCGCTCGCCGCCTCGGACGTGACCCTGCTGCGCTGCGTCGAACAGGGGCAGGCCGTGCCCGAGGCCTGGGCCGCCTATCGCGAGGCCCTGCGCGAGGTCGTGCGGACGGGGGAAGGACCTGTCCCGGCGCGGCCACCCTGGCCCTGATTCATTCGACTGCCTGAGCGCGGGCGCACGCCGTTCGCCCAACCACCCCTTCCTGACCGAAAGGCTCCTGTTCCATGTTCAACCTCTCGGCCGAAACGGCGGAGCGGCTGCGATACCTGCTGGGCGGGGTCGCGGGCGCGCTGATCTATGGCGTCTTCACCTTCATGCAGCTGATCAAGCTGGGGCACCGGCCGACGCTGAGCGACTATGGCCGGGCGGCGCTGAACGTCTCGGCGGCCATGATCGTGGCGGCCATCGCCGCCCCGACGCTGGGGCCCAGCCTGGTGTCCCTGATTCCCTGGGAGGGCCTGAGGAACGCGGCCGACCCGATCGGCGTCGGTGTCGTGGTCGGGGCCGTCGGCTGGGAGCTGCTGCCCGTGCTGATCGAGGCGGCCCGTCGCCTGATCAACCGCGTGGGGACGCCGCAATGACGGGGCTGGACTGGCTGGCGGGGGTGGCTGCCGTTTACGGGGCCTATTGCCTGGCGATGCGGGGGCAGGCGCTCCAGCCGAAACTGGGGGCCTATCCCTCCGCGCCGTGGCCGGTGCACCGGGCGCTGTTCGCTCTGTCGGTCGTGCTGCTGGCCTATGGGCTGGCCGTGCTGCTGGGCGAGTACCACGCCAGCCGGTCCGAGGCGCTTCTGGTCTGCGCCCAGGCGATCACCGCGCACGTGCTGTGGCGGAATGTGAGGCTTCAGGCCGAGGCCCCTCGCGAACCGGGTTCGCCAAAGGCCTCTCCAAAGATCGAAATGCCCGAAAGGCCCAGCAACACGGCCTGAACCGCCACGATGATGACGGCCAGGATCAGCAAGATGATCTCGATGCGGTCTCTCTTCATGGTCGTCTCCCGAGAGCACGGACAGGGCGGCCGGGACCAGGGGATCATCGGCCCGGCCGCCCCGGTAGCGAGTTGAGAGAACGCCACCGGGGGGAAATCTGCCACGGACGAACGCCGTTCGCCACCCCGCCCCAGCCGCTGGGGCCCCCAAGCGCGGGGGCTTGAGCGCCCCCTTCCCACACTCCGGAGACCTCCCATGACCGCTGCCCGTCCGGCGGCGCGCCCCCGCGCGTCGCGTGCCCAGGTGATCGCCGCCGTGAAGCGGCTCTATCCCAACGTCGTCTTCGACGGCCGTCTGACCGTCGTGGGGGTGCGCGGCTACTATCGCGACACGCTCGGCGCGGTCGGCCGCAACGACCGGGCGATGTACGACGACGCCCTGTTCCTGATCTCGGACGACGCCTTCGTGGCCTTCAACGGCAACACCGATCCCAGCGGATTCCGCGCCGGATCCGGGCGCGGGGCGGGCAAGGGGATGGCCAGCCTGAACCCCGGCGTCTGGCCCGTCTATCGGTTCGATCTGCACAACGGCCAGTACCTGGCCCTGTGCCAGCGGGCGGGCCAGGTGACGGTCACGCGCGACGGGCGGCCGCCCTATCCGGACACCGGCATGTTCGGGATCAACATCCATCGCGGCGGGGTGCGGACCACGTCCAGCGAGGGGTGCCAGACGATCCCGCCAGACCAGTGGCCCGCCTTCATCGCCACCGCCCAGGACCAGGCCAAGCGCGCCTATGGCCCCGACTGGAAGGGCGAGGTGATCACCTATGTCCTGCTGGAAGGGCCGATCACGTGAGCGGCGTCACCTTCTGGATCTGGGACAAGCCCCGCACGAGGGGGGCCTTTCATTGCCCGGGATGTGGCCGCGATCATGTGGTCAGCGTGGGTGGCGAAGCGACGTGGCAGTGGAACGGTGACACGGCGCGCCCGACGCTGAGTCCCTCCGTTCTGGTGACCTACGACGGTCCAGATGCGGGGGTCGATGGGGCTCCGCCGGCGGTCTGCCATTCGTTCGTGCGGAATGGACAGATTGAGTTTTTGGCGGACTGCACCCACGCCCTCGCCGGTCGCACCGTTCCACTTCCCACTTGTCCCAACGAGCAGTTCCGATGACTCGCTTCCTGACCCGCCCGATCGGCCCGCTCGCGCCGGTGGGCTGGTTGATCGCCGGGGTGGCGGTGCTGATCGCCCTCGGCTTCCTGGCCTCGGCCTGGGACCGGATGTGGGCGTGGCTGCCCTGGTCGGATGAACGCCGGGCCGAGCGGGCCGAGACCAGCGCGGACGTCGCCGAGGACCGCGCCCTGTCGGCCGAGCTGGAGGCCGAGGGGCAGGCCGACCAGGTCCGCCGCATCGACACCTATGCCCACCAGATCCTGACCATCCAGACCGAGGCCGCCGTCGCCTCGGCCGCCGCCCGGAGCGCCCCCGATGCCGACACGTCCCTCGATGCTGACCGCGCTGCTCGCCTGCGCCGTCACGATCGCGAGCTGTGCCGAACCGCCCCCGGCCTCGCCGGCTGCGGCCCCGCGCCTGACGCTCCCTGAGAGCGCGACACGGCCCTGCGAACTGTACCGCCTGCCGGAAGCCCCGACGGTCGGGGATCTGGAGGTCGGCTACATGACGCGCGGGGCGCAGATCGCGGCCTGCGACGCGGCCCGGCGGCTGGCGGTCGAGACGCTGCAGGCGGAGCGGGGGTTGATCGATCGACAGGCCGAGGCCCGGGAAGAGCGCCGGCGGCCATGGTGGCGGAGATTCTGAGGGAACCGTTTGCGTCGTCAGGCCCTGATAGGTCGCAGAGCCGGCTGCAGGAGCGGTGGCCCGGCAGATTGCGCCGCTCCGTCATGTTGAAGTGAAGCCCAAAGACGCCCTCGCCGGTCCTCCCCCGGCGAGGGCGTTGACGTTTAGACCCGATCCAGCCTCGGCCCGCCGCGACGTTCCCGGAACAGGATGTAGGGTCGCGCCTGGTGGTGCGGCTCCAGCGGCGCGCCATGGGCCACGACGTTCGATCCCTCGCACGTCTGACACCGGCAGGCGCGCGCGAAGACCGGGACGGGCGTGTCGCGATAGCGATGCAGCTGGGTCCGGATGCCGAGGGGTGTGAAGGCCGCCTCGCGCCCGCAGTCGCGACAGATCAGGCCCAGCCCCATGTTGCGCTGGCCCAGCTCGCCCACGGTGTGACCGGCGACCTCGGGCATGGCGCGCTGGCTCTCGAACCCCGGGAAGGGCTCAGGCGGGCGCGCCATCGTCGGCCACCTGTCGCAGGCCCAGCCGCCGGCTGAGGATCCGCGCCGCCTCGCGGTCGATCAGGCCGGGGTGAAGCGCCTCGATCTCACGCAGGATCGCGGCGCACGCCGTGCGCCCCTCGGGCCCGTGTTCCAGGGCGTCGATCATCCGTTTCAGCCGGGCCAGCCGTTGCATCGGCCGGGGCCGTGGCGAACCCGGTTCGTCATTGGCGGCTGTGATCGGCATCCGTTTCCTCCCATCTCGCCTCGCGTCCGGGGCGGGATCGGCGCGTTCCAGCGCGCCGATCTGCGGGCAGACCCCCGCACGACAGGACCGATCGGCCGCCCGGCCGGTCGCCGCCCCCGCTCACGCGAGCCGGGGACTCCTACTCGTGCAAAGGGTCTGCCCGCAATGAAAAGTTCTCGCAATGTTCTCATGGTCACCCAGACGCCTGTGGGCGACTGCGACCCGCCCGCCGCGTGGATCGGGGGCAAGCGCCACCTGGCGCGACGCATCTGCGCCATCCTGGCCGCGACCGACCATGCGGCCTATTGCGAGCCGTTCATCGGCATGGGCGGGGTGTTCCTGCGCCGCCGGGTGCGGCCGCCGGTCGAGGTGATGAACGACGTGTCCGGCGACGTCGTGACCCTGTTCCGGGTGCTGCAGCGGTTTCCCGAGGCCCTGCTGCGCGAGCTGCGTTGGCGACCGGCCATGCGGGCCGAGTTCGACCGGCTGAAGGAGACGGCCGATCGCGACCTGCTGGACATCGAGCGGGCCGCCCGGTTCCTCTACCTCCAGACCCTGGCCTTCGGCGGCAAGGTGGCGGGCCAGAACTTCGGGACCGACGCCAAGCAGCCCCACAACTTTGACATCCGGCGGATCGAGAAGCGGATCGCCCGACTGCATGATCGCCTGGCCGGGGTCGTGATCGAGAACCTGGACTGGCTGGACTTCATCGGCCGCTACGACCGGCCGGGCACCCTGTTCTATCTGGACCCGCCCTACTGGGGCTCAGAGAGCGACTATGGCTCGGGCCTTTTCATCCGGGGCGATTTCCAGCGCATGGCCGACCGGCTCCAGGCGGCCGAGGGCAAGTTCCTGCTGTCCATCAACGACCGGCCCGAGATCCGCGAGATGTTCGCCTGGGCGGACATGGAAGCGGTGAAGACGACCTACTCGATCGCCGGCGGCGAGCATGTCGACACTGACGTCGGCGAGCTGCTGATCGGGCGAGGGGTTGAGCTGGCGCCGGCGGCGGCTCAGGCGAGGTTACTGTGATGAAGCTGTCACACCCAAGACAAAGTTTGTGGATAACTCTCAGACGCTGGCCACAAGATATGGTTCGTGAACACCGGTGTTATCAACATCTGGTTTAACGCCGCGTTCGTTCGGAACCAGCTATTGTGCCCAAGGGTTGGAAGCTCTAGTGAGCCGCACCCAATCGGTGCAGGCTTGCGCCCAGGGAAACGGGACGACGTATGGCATTCAACATCTTCAGGGGCCGCGTCAACCGCTCGGACCGGAAGGTGGTTGCTGCCTTCGAGCAACAACTGCAATCCAACCGAATGGTCGGCGTACGCCGCTTCGCGCGTGGTAACATTGCCCTCCAGCTCGGGCGAGTGCTAACTGCTGATGAGCTTGAGCGTGAGCGGGAATCACTACGCTCTCGGCTTGCGCGGGCGGATTAACAACCTTCAAGGCGGCCCATGGACGACGCCGGGATTACTTCGGCGTTCAGTCGGATCGCTGATGAGTGGGACAAAGCTGAAAAGCTGATCAAAACCGCCGAGGTCACTCGGAACGAGGTGGTCTTAGCGTCCATCAACGAACTGCGCTACGCGGGCCGTCGACTTGTGGATGCGCTCCGCGCGGCTGACGCTTGCCGGGCAGACCCGGCCTGTCAGAAGAGCAAGGAAGAACTCAATCGCTACGTCAGCGAAACCCTGTCATTTTGTCAGCGCGCCCTGCATGACGCGGTCGATGCGATAATTCTACACATCCGGACACAAATCCAAGAGTACGACAAATCCTTCGGGCCAGCCCTACTCGCCGAGAAGTTCCCAGTGATCCTGGAGATGAAAACCACCCTGCGGGGGGCGGAAAAGCTTGTGGTTCTCTCTCGTGAAGATCGCCTGACGCGTGGAGAGGAGTACGAAAAACTGGCGCTGCACCAGATTCCGAAGCTGCTCGAGTGGTGCGACCAGTTGGAGGCCAATCAGGCGCTACTGTTAGAGCTGACCGAAGAGAAGCGTCGGTCGGAGCAGAAGACCGACCGACGCTTCTGGATGACGCTAATCGGTGGCGCGATCTTGGGTCTGATCTCGGGCATGATCATGCTGCTGGCGAAAGGCGAGTATGATCGCCGCTTCCCCAGCCCAGTCTCAGTGGCAGAGACGCCCAACGTCACAAGCCCCGCGCAAAAGGCTGCGGAACCGACATAGCTGAAGAGTTAGCGTCGGGACGTGGAGGTGGTTTAGGCCAGCAGGCTATTTTCACGATCCGTTCCGGTATGTGGGGCTCAATCCGATACCAGCCCAGTACCTAAGGGCCGCAGCGATCGTGAGGCTGATGGAAACGCCGTCAGCTACCGCCGAAGTTTACGAGCTCCACGGGCTTGTCGTCAGGGCCCTTCGTGATCCGCCAGCGCCGGTAGTAATAGGGCATCTTTGGCGAACGCGTGAGCTCCCCGGTGGCAAGGTTGATCCAAACAAAACCTCCACCTCCATTGGCCGCCCGGACGAACGCGCTGCCGTCAACGCCCAAGGCAAGATATCCGCGCGCAAAGCTGCTCTCTGGGTCTCCGACTAGAGCAAAATCTTGGTCGGCCGGCCGAACGGTCGGTGCATCGTTGATGATGCGCACATGCTCCATGACGTTCGAACGGAAGAGGAGGAAGGGGACCTCGGAGAGGTCTCGAAAAGTGCCTGACGCCTTCAGAACGCAGACCATCGGCGCGCTCTCGAGCGGGAGCACAACGTCTGTCTGGAGCGCCAAGATTGAAGCATCACCGACATGGCCAACAAATAGGTCACCTGGTTTGAGATCCTCTTCTCTACCAGGCGTGCCGAATCCTTTGATGTCCACCATTGCGTTCAGTCCTTCGCCACCCAGCAGTAGCAGCTTCTGCTGCTGATCATGTGGTTGGCTCCTGGCGTGGCCGCAAGGCGGCATGAACGGAGGGAGAACATGCTTCGGTACTATTCCGGGGATTTGAGTCCCGAACAGTCCAATTCGTCCCCGTTTGTTCCCGTCTGCGCGGCCGCAATGCCGAGCAGTTTAGCTCACAAATAACTGTATTTGTTGTGGTCCTTGGTGGCTGGGGGCGGGATCGAACCGCCGACCTGTGGGTTATGAACGGCCCGTGCCGGTGGCCTTAGGCGATTGATCCGGCGCGGTTTCTGACGCGTCTTCGGTCGGGACTTCGGGAC
>JAIXVY010000511.1 GCA_027482505.1 Opitutaceae bacterium
CGGGGTGGATGTCGACCGGGATGCCGCGGCCGTCGTCGCGGATGGAGATGGAGCCGTCGACGTGGATGGCGACCTCGATCCGTTTGCAATGGCCGGCCAGATGCTCGTCGACGGAGTTGTCGAGGACCTCGGAGACGCAGTGGTGGAGGGCGCGCTCGTCGGTGCCGCCGATATACATGCCTGGCTTTTTCCGGACGGCCTCGAGGCCCTCGAGTTTGCCCAGTTTGGAGGCATCGTAATCCGCCGCGCTGGAGGCTTCGGGGAGGGGGTTGAACTCGTGCGGGACGGGAGGCGGGACCGGGTCGTTGGCTTCGGGCATTTGCGGGGGGAAACAGGCGGTTTGCGCGATTGTTTGGGCGAAAAGAAAAGGGCATCCGAAAAGGGGGGAGCGGCCAAGGGTTTTTTGGGCTTTTTTCCGCGGTTTTTGGGGCGGGGTAAGACGTTGAAAGAAAAAGCCATGCAATCGGCCATGATTTGCGAAAAAAGGCGCCGGCCCGGAATGGCCGGGCTTGCGGTGGGCGGGGGTGCCCGCCACGGTGCGCCACACCGTTCGGTTCCCCTCGTGAAACTCTCCGTAAAAGTCGATTATGCCTGCCGTGTCCTCGCCCAGCTCGCGCGCGTGCATGGCCGCGACGAGCTCGCGCACATCGAGGAGCTGGCGAAAATCGAGGCGGTGCCGGCGACCTATCTGGTTCAAATTCTGGGCGAGCTGCGCAATGGCGGCCTCGTCACCAGCCGTCGCGGCAAGCAGGGCGGATACGCGCTTGCGCGGCCCTCGTCCGAAATCTCCCTGTTCGACGTGATCACGCTGATCGAGGGCGACGTGCTGGAGCTCGGCTCGGCGGTCGAGGGGCAGTCGGGCAAGCGCGTGGCGCAGGCCTGGCGCGAGGTGCGCGGCGTGCTTGAGGCCAAGTGCCGCGAGATCACGCTGGAGAAGCTCGCGGCCAAGTCCGGCGGCGAGATGTATTATATCTGAGTCGCGCCGGGTCCTCCCATTCGGCGCAATCGGGCGTTGAAACCGGCGCGGCCGGCTGCATGCAAGGAGCCATGCCGCATGCTGTTTTGACCCAGTTGCTCGTGGTGCAGGATCGCGACGCCCGTCGTCGCCAGCTCGAGCAGCAGCTCGCCGCCGTGCCGGGAGACCGGGCCCAGGTGCAAAAGGCGATCGCGACGGAAAAGACCGCGATCGACGACGCGCGCAACGAACTGCGCGAGCTGGAGACGAAGAGGAAGCTTATGGAAACCGAGATCGGCTCCGCGGAGACCAAGCTCGCGAAATACCGCACCCAGCAGCTCTCCGTGAAAAAGAACGAGGAGTATCAGGCGCTGGGCAAGGAGATCGACACGACCGCCGCCCTCATCGGCGCGCTCGAGGAGCAGGAGCTCGGCGTGATGTATCAGATCGACGAGGCGAAGAAGCGCTTCGCCGCCGCCGAGGCGGTGCTGAAGGGCAACATCGCCCAGCACGACGCCCGGCTGGCCACGCTCGCCGAACGGGAAAAAAATCTCGCGTCCGAGCTTGTCGAGGCGAAGGCGGCCGTCGCCGCCGCTCGGACCGGCGTGCCCGAGCTGTCCGTCCGCGTCTACGACCGCGTGGCCGCGCGCCAGTGGCCCGTCGTCGTTCCGCTGCGCGGCGGCAAATGCGGCGGCTGCCACCTGAAGGTTTCCAGCGAGGCCGAGTCCGGCTCGCGCAGCGCCGATCCGCTCAAACTGGGCACCTGCGACCAGTGCGGCCGCGTGCTGTATTGGGACGCGAACTAAGCCCGCCCGCCGACGCGAATTGGCGGTTGTGCGCCGCGAAGGCGCCGCGTTGACTGAACCTCTGATCCCGGGGCGGATGGTCGCTCCGATGTTCTTTCGCATCCTACGGCGCCGCGGAAACGCGGCGCCAGGCAGAGACTCGGTCGGAGAGGAAAGTCCGGACACCGCAGGGCAGGACGCCGGGCAAGGCCGCGAGGCCAAGCCCGGGCGGCGCGCGTCAAGGCGCGTCGACGGACAGTGCCACAGAGAATATACCGCCTTCGGGGCAACCCGGAGGTAAGGGTGAAAAGGTGGGGCAAGAGCCCACCGCGCCGGCCGCGAGGCCGGCGGCAGGGTAAACCCCGTCCGGTGCAAGGCAAAATAGGCGACTGGGCGGCTCGTCCATTAGTCGCGGGTATGCCGCATTCCAGAGGTCGCGCGCATCGGGCAACCGACACGCTCGGCACCGCGGAACCCGTCCGTCGCGAGACGGGCGTGGAGAGAAATGGCCGTCGATCCGGCGCCGCGAGGCGCCGGGGGACATAATCCGGCTTACAGCCCCGGGATCAGTTTTTCATTTCGCGCGTCTCGCGCCCGCCCGCGCCCAGTCGCGGGCCGGCGGCGACGGCGCGGCCGAGCCGGTGTTGCACCGGCCGGCGCTGCTCCGGCGTGAGCGGAGGCAGGTCCGGAAGCTCGGCGGCGCGCGCATCCTCGAGCAGGCGCGCGGCGAGGGCGCGCGCCCCGTCCCAACGGTCGCGCAAGGCTTGCGTGGCGTAGGGCAGCGTTTCGGCCAGCGGCTCGGCGGCGGCGAGGCTGCGCAGAAAGCTGCGCCACTCGGTCATCAGGCGGTCGATGTCGCCGCGGCCCGCCTGGGCCATGTCGTCGGCGAGCGTGTGGGCGAGCGCGCCGCGCGAGGCGGTGCCGTCGACCACGGCCTGGGCGATCTCGCTCGCGCCGTAGCCGTAGGCGGGCGGCAGGCCCTCCTCGAGATAGCCCTCCACCGTGAGGCGACGGTAGGTGCGTTCGCAGACCGAGGCGAGGCGGCCGAGGCGACGCGGGTTGGTGCCCGAGAACCGATCGCCCGCGAAGAGATTGGCGCAGTCGAAAAGCAGATGCTCCACCGGGTAGCGGCGGTCCTCCAATCCGGCCGCGAGGGCAAGCCCCTCCGGTCCGAGAAACACCGCCACGATGGCGCCGCGCGCGGTCAGGCGGAGGCGCTTGTCCAGCACGCCCACGCGATTCCACTCCCAAAGCGGCGTGGGCTCGGCGGAGAGCGCCAGGCACTCGGCGCGCAGGGCGCAGGAGCGGCAGCCCTCGAAGGGCTCGCGTTTGCGACGCACAAGCCGGGCGCGACCGGTGTCGGTGAGCAAACCGCAGGGCAGGGCGGAAGGCGGGTGCGCGGAGGTGATCTCCGCCCCCAGCCGGAGCGGGGCCTCGGTGAAAAAGCGCGTGGCGGCGTCGCGCGCGAGCTCGAGCGCGGAGTCGCCCGGCGCCAGGCGGCGCAGCAGAGCGGCCCAGGGCAGCGGGGCGGCGCGCTTGAGCCGCAGCGGCGAGGCGCGCCGGAGGCGCGGAGTGCGGCCCGAGACCAGCATGTAGCCCGTTTCGTCGAGTCCGCGGCGGCCGGCCCGGCCTATCATCTGGAGCAGTTCGTGCGGCGCGATGTCGCGTTCGAGGGCGCCGACGCGGTAGCTCGCGGCGGTGAGCATGACCGAGCGCAGGGAAAAATTGATGCCGGCGGCGAGGCCGAGCGTGGCCACGACCGCGCGCAGCTGGCCGGCCTTGGCCAACGGTTCCACCAATCCCGCGCGCTGGGCGTAGCTCAGTCCGCTGTGGTGGTAGGCGACGCGCCGCTGGAGAAGTTTCGCGAGGACGGGGCCGGCCATGGATTCCTGCTCGGCGGTGAGCGGAAGCGGATCGGCGAGCGGTAGCTCGCGCGCGAACTGCCGGGCCAGGCGCTCGGCGTCGGAGCGGTGCGGGGCGAAAACGAGCACGGGCGCCAGACCCTCGCGCAGCGCGCCGGCGACGCGACGCGACCAGAAGCCCTCGATCTCGCGGGGCAAACCTTGGACGAGATCGTCGATCTCGACCTCGTCGAGCGGCACGGGGCGGGTGGCGGTTCTCACCACCTCGACCTGGCGCCCAAGCCGGGCGAGCCAGGCGGCGACGTCCTCGGGATTGGCGACGGAGCCCGAGAGCAGGAGCAGTTGCACCGAGGCGGGCAGGGTGGCGAGCACGCCCTCGTAGTGGTTGCCGCGCGCCGCGTCCCCGAGCCACTGGTATTCGTCGATCACGAGCAGATCCGGAAGGTCGCGCCACCGGCCGGGCACGTGGCCGGGAGCGGCTGCGACCCCCGATCCATCGTCAATCATTGATTGACGATGGATCGGGGTGGTGGAGCGGAGGAGGGCGCCTTGGGCGGCCTCCAGGGTGGCGACGACGACGGGGGCGTGGGGCGAAACGGACAGGTCGCCGGTGGTGATGCCGACGCGCCAGCCGCGCGCGCGCCACTCGGCGTATTTGTCGTTGGCAAGGGCGCGGGTGGGAACGGTGAAGATGGCGCGGCGGGCGAAGTTGGCCTGTTCGACGAAGCGCTCGAAGACGTGGGTTTTGCCCGCGCCGGTGGGGGCGTCGACCACCACGTCGCGGCCGGCTTGCAGGGCGTGCACGGCATCGCGCTGCCAGGCGTCCGGCAGCATCAGTGTTTGCAGGCCTTGAAGATCGCCGAAGCGCATGGGCCGCGCACGGTAGGCGGCGGACGGTGCGCGTCAAACGGGCGCGAATGTGATGTTCAGGTTGCGTCGGCCGGCGCGGGCGACGGCTTGAGGCTCAGCGGCAGCAAAAGCGCGAGACCGGCCGCGAAGAAGGCGGCGTTGGCCAGGATGGCGGGGCGGTAGCCGGCGTGCGTGGCCAGCCAGCCGAACAGCAGCGGACCGATGACCGCCGCCACTTTGGAAAACAGGCCCCAGTAGCCGAAGAACTCTCCTTGCCGGCCTTCCGGCGTGAGCGTCGAGACCACCGCCCGGCCGGCGGATTGCAGGCCGCCCATGGCCGCTCCCGCGAGAACGCCGATCAGGTAGAACTCTGTCTTCGAGGATGAAAAGCCCGCCCAGACGCAGACTGCGATCCATACGAGCAGCGACGCGACGAGCGAGGGCTTCGATCCCGCCCGGTCTTGCAGCAGGCCGAAGACGAAAGCGCCCGCCACGCCCGCGATTTGCAGCACGATGAACAGGCCGATGACTTCCGCCTGGCCCATGCCGATGACGTTGACCGCGTAGAGCGCGGCGAAGGCGATCACGGCGGTGAGCCCCGAGAGATAAACCGTCATGGCCGCGAAAAAGCGCGCGAGGGTGCGGTGGCGCGGCAAATCGCGTCGCAAGCGGGCGAGTTGCTCCCAGGCCAGCGACACATATGAAACTCCGGCGGGCTTGGGGCGGGGGACGGCGCGCTCGCGCAGCAGGAGGAGGGTGGGCAGGCAGGCGACGGCGAAGAACACGCCGGTCATGAGAAAGGTCCAGGGCGCCAGCGCGGGGTCCTTGCGCAGGATGAGCAGGGCCAGCACAAGGCTGAGCAGGCCGCCGAAGTAACCGAAGCTCCAGCCGTAGGCCGAGATGCGGCCGGCGGTGGACGGCGTGCTGAGCTCGGGGAGAAAGGCGCCGCAGATGTTTTCGCCGAGGGAAAAGGCGATGTTCGCCACCAGCACGAGGGCGAGCGCGGTCCAGATTTCCCCCGGCCCGACGCAAAAGAGCGCGGCGGTCGCGAGGGCGCAGACGGCGGCCGTGCGCATGAGGTGGACTTTTTTGCGCGCGGTCGCGTCGCCAAGGGCGCCCACCAGCGGCGAGAGCGCGAGAACGACGAGCTGCGAGAGACCCAGGGTGGTGCCCCACCAGCCTTCCGCGCGCGGATCGCCGCCGGCCACGGTGGATTGGAAATACACCGCGTAGACGACGGTGATGATGATGGTGGTGAACGACGAGTTGGCGAAGTCGAAGCAGCACCAGCCGAAGATCTCGCGGCGCGCGACGGGCGGGAAGGCGGGCGTCGGGGCCGCCGGCGTGGCGGAGGCGTCGTCGGGTTCGCTCATGCGATCCGAGCGGAGCGGCGGCCGGGCGGGGTGGCAAATGTTCTCGCGCCGGCGGCCGTGCACCCCTCTCTCGGTCGGCGGCGAGGAGAGATGAAAATCGCCCTTGATTCACGCGCGGGCGGCGGACAAGTTCCGCGACTCGCGATAGCCGGACGCCTAGCTCAGTTGGTTAGAGCACATCCTTCACACGGATGGGGTCACAGGTTCGAGTCCTGTGGCGTCCACCATCGTTTTATAACGCGGCTTAGGTTGTCCCTTCGGACAGCAGGTCGCGGGCGGTTTTAAGCAGGGCCTCGAGCGAGAAGGGCTTGGAGAGAAACGCGCAGCGACCGATCTGCCCCAGTTCCTCGGCGTTGAGAAGCCGGGTGTAGCCCGAAATGAGCAGGATGGGGACGGCGTTGCCCAGGCCGCGCAATTCCCGGGCAAGCTCGATGCCGGTCATGCCGGGCATGGTCTGGTCGGTGAGCACGAGGTCGAAGGCGCGCGGGTCGGCGCGGAGCGCGGCCAGGCAGCCGGCCGCGTCGGCGAACATGCTTCCGCGGTAGCCGGCTTGCTCGAGCGCCATGAGGTTGAGCTGGGCTATGCTTTCGTCGTCGTCGACGATGGCTATGCGTTCTCCGCCGCCCGGCGCGGGCGCGGGCTTCTCCCCGATTTCCTCGGCGTCGGCCCGGGCGTCCTTGGCCCGCGGCAGGTAAATCTGAAAGGTGCAGCCCTTTTCGGCGACGGTCTGAACGGCGATGGCGCCGCGGTGGCTGACCACGGTGTTGAGCACGATGGACAGGCCGAGTCCCGTTCCCTTGCCCGCCTCCTTGGTGGTGAAAAAAGGTTCGAAAATGTGCTCCAGATCGCCGGGCGAGATGCCGCTGCCGTCGTCGCTCACGCAAAGACGGACATAGGGGCCGGAGTAAACGGCTCCGGCTTCGACCGGGAAGGGGGCGTCGACCTCGTATCGGGAAAGGTCGACCTTGATGCGGCCGGCCTTGTCGCCGATGGCGTGCGCGGCGTTGGTGCAAAGGTTGATCAGCACCTGCTGAAGCTGGGCGGGGTCGCCCAGGACGCATGCGCCGGCGGAGGTGTCCGCGTAGGCGAGCTCGATGGTGGCGGGCAGGCTGGCGCGCAGGATGGGCATGGATTCGCCGCATAGGCGGCCCATCTCGACGGCCTGTTGCGAAAGCGGGTGGTGGCGGCTGAAGGCGAGGATGCGGCGGACGAGGTCGGCGGCGCGGTTGCCGGCCTGCTCGATGCGGCGGATGCAGACGCGGGCGGAGTGCTCCGCGGGGACGGCGGCGGGCAGCTCGGCCTGGGCGAGGCTGGTGTAGCCGAGGATGGAGGTGAGGAGGTTGTTGAAATCGTGCGCGATGCCTCCGGCCAGGGTGCCGAGCGTCTCCATTTTTTGCGATTGGGCGAGCTGGTGCTCGAGGCGCGCGCGCCGGGTCTCCTCCGTCTTGGCGGCGGTGATGTCCTCCTTCACCGCGATGAAGTGGGTGATTTGCTCGTTGTCGTCTTTGACCGGCGCGATGGTGACGCGCTCGAGCAGCGGGGCGCCGTCCTTGCGGCGGTTGATAAGCTCGCCCCGCCACGTGTCGCCGGCGGTGATGGTGGACCAGAGCTGCGCGTAGACCTCGGCGGGGTTTTCGGAGGACTTCAGGACGCGCGGATTTTTGCCCAGGACCTCGGCCTCGGAATAGCCGGTGGTCTGGGTGAAGAAGGGGTTCACGTATTCTATCGCCCCGGTCGAGTCGGTGATGACGACGGACACCGCGGTCTGCTCGATGGCGTGGTGCAGCTTGGCGAGTTCGCTGCGCGCCTGGTGGCGGTCGTGCACGTCCTGGGTGGTGCCGAGCATGCGCAAGGGGCGCCCGGACGCGTCGCGCTCGGTGACGCGGCCTTTGTTCAGGACCCAGCGCCATCCGCCGGTCCTGTCCTTCAGGCGATGCTCGCACTCCCAGGCCGGGCTCCGTCCGAGGAGACAGTCGTCCAGCGTGGCGCGAACCCGCCGCAGGTCGTCCGGATGGGTGAGGTTAAACCAAGTCGCGGAGGTGGGCGACAGGCACTCCACCGAGTAGCCGAGGATGCACCAGCCGCTGGCGTGGGTGGCGAGGAGATCCTCCGCGAGATGCCACTCCCACCAGACGAGGCGGGAGGACACCATGGCGAGGTCGAGCTTGTCCTGCATCTTTTTGATGAGATCGATGTCGGTGAAGGTGAGGACGACGCCCTCGATGGCTCGGTGGTGGGTGTGAAACGGGTGGGCGCGCTTGAGCAGCCAGCGGCCCTCGCGGGTGCGGACTTCGCTTTCCTTTACCACGCCGGTGGCCAGCACCTCCTGGAGTTCGGCGAGCATGCCGGCCTGGTCGTCGAGATGGTAGGCGATGTGCGAGATGGGCCGGCCCACGTCCTGCGGAAGCAGGTGGAAAAAAGTCTCGATCCCGGGGTTGAACTTCCGGATGCGCAAGGAGCGGTCCAGGAAGACGGTGGCGACGTTCGTGGCGTTGAAGAGGTTGTCGAGGTCGGCGTTGAGGAGCTTCAGCTCTGTGTTCTTGTGCTCGAACTCGGCGTTGACGGTGTAGAGCTCCTCGTTGACCGAATGGAGCTCCTCGTTGGTGGACTGCAGCTCCTCGTTGGCGGCGAGCATCTCCTCGTTGGAGGCCTGGAGTTCCTCGTTCGTGGTCTGGAGTTCCTCGACGGTCGACTGGAGGTTCTCCTTGGTGGTTTGCAGCTCGGCTTCGAGGTCGGCTATGCGTCGCGCCTGGGCGTCGGCCGACGCGAAGGGCGCGGTTTCGGGGGCGATGACGGCTTCCGCCGTCGAGGGCCGGGCTTGGACGCCGCGCAGCGCGACGTGGAGGAGCGGTGCTCCCGAGCGGTCCTCCGGCAAGGGATGCACCGAGACGTCGAGCAGCTCCGTCGAGCCGTCCCCGCGGCGGGCGCGCACCCCGTGGGCCAGGGCGGGGGCGCGCGAGCGGGCGGCCTTGGGGATGAGGGTGGAGAGGGCGAGGCGGAGGTCGCCCTCCGTGCGCTGGAGAACGTTGGCGGTGGCCCGCCCGGACTGGGGCAGGAGCAGGCGCGCCGAGTCGCCGATGTAATGAAGTATCTCCGCGTCTTCGCCGACGATGAAGCCGGGGGGCGCGTATTGCGCGAGGAGGTGGTCGTAGGCGACGAGGAGGCCCTTGGGCAGCGCGTTGGGCGCGGCGCCGTGGGCGGCAACAGGAACGGATGGCGGCCGGGGGGCGTGGAGATGGCCGGACGGCCTTATCTCCTGCGGCAGGCGGGAGTCGCGGGTTTTGCGGAAGATTTTTCCCTTGGCGTCGATCACGCCGAAATCGTTTTCAAGCCGGCCCAGCCCCTCGCTGAGGCCGAGAAAAAGGGCGCCCTCGCGGCGCAGGGCGTAGTGGAAGACGCTGATCACGCGTTCCTGGGCCTCGGGCGAAAGGTAGATGAGCAGGTTGCGGCAACTGACCGCGTCGAGCTTGGTGAAGGGCGGGTCGTTTAGCAGGTTGTGCGGCGCGAAAACGATGCGCTGCCGAATGTCGGGCAGGATGCGGAAGAGGTTGTTCTTTTCTTCCCGAAAGTAGCGGGCGACGCGCTCGGCGGGGAGGCCGGCCAGTCGTTCGCGGGAGAATACGCCGAGCGCGGCGGACTCGATCGAGGAGCGGTGGGCGTCGGTGGCGAAGATGGATATGCGGCCGGCGTAGCCGGTTTCTCTCGCGAGTTCGTCGAGCAGGATGGCGTGCGAATAGGCCTCCTCGCCGGAGGCGCAGCCGGCGACCCACACCCGGATCTCCTCGCGGCCCGGCGCGCGCAGCATCGGGCGGTAGACGTGCTCGGCCAGCGCTTCGAAAGCCTGCGGGTCGCGAAAAAACTCCGTCACCCCGATCAGCAGGTCGCGGTAAAGGGCGTCGAGCTCCGATGACTGTATGGCGAGATGGTCGACGTAGGCCGGCACGTCGCCCAGACCAAGCATTGTCATGCGACGGCGGATACGCCGCTCGACGGTGGCGATCTTGTAATGCGCGAAGTCCAGGCCGAAGGCCGCGCGCAGCAGGTTGAAGATCTGAACGTATTCCCGGTCCTCCGCGCCGGCCGCGTTCGCGTCCGCGCCGTCCGGAGCGAAGTGAAGGCGAGAGGAAGGATTCCCCAGATAGGCGGCTATGGCTTCCGGCATGCGTTCGGGCGGTATGACGTAGTCGGCCGCGCCGGCGGAGATCGCGCTGCGGGGCATGCCGTCGAACTCGGCGCTCCCCGGAGTCTGCACGATCACGAGGCCACCCGCGTCGCGCACCGCGCGCGCTCCATCCGTCCCGTCCGAGCCCGTGCCGGAAAGGATGACGCACACGGCGCGCGAGCCGCGGTCCGCGGCGAGGGAGCGGAGGAAGATGTCTATGGGCAGCAACCCGGGCCGTTCGGCCTCGCGCTCCGTGAGCGCGAGCACGGAGCCCCGGACTGTCATGAGTTTCTTGGGCGGGATAAGATAGACGCAGTCTGGCTCCAGGATCATGCCCTCCTCGACTCGCTGGATGCGCATCCTCGTCTGGCGGGAGAGGAGGTCGTCCATCAGACTTTTGAAGTCCGGCGACAGATGCTGGACCACGACGAAACTGCAGCCCGAGTCCGCGGGCATGTGCTGGAAAAAGGATTCCAGCGCGCGAAGCCCGCCGGCCGAGGCGCCCAGGCAGCAAACCAGACGAGGGAGGGCGGGTGTCGCGGCTTCGGCTGCGGAGGTCATGCGCTTGGGAATGTTTTATCCAGAGGAGTGGCGGACTTTTCCCACCCGTGCCGACGCTTCGCAGTTGCGCGCCGACGCGGCAGGGGAGAGAAAAGTAAATAGTTAGTGCTGCCGATTTCTGTTAAAAAATTATTTTATGATGAAACGGCTGAAAACACCAAATTTTGGAAAATTAGCCGCTTAGATTTAGGGGCTTCGGGAATTTATAAAAAGCACCTTGGGCCTGTGGGTAACCCTGCCCGAGGATCGTTGTATGGATGCAAAAAAGCCCGAGGCGTTTGACGCCTCGGGCCGGGCTCTGCAGCCGCCACGGATTATTCGTGGAAGCTGAGGGTTTCGCCATGGCTGGATCCCGCTCCGGCGGTGGGCGCGGAGGAGGCGCGGGCGGGGGAGTGGATGCGGGCGGGAGCGGTCGTCTTGGCGGTTTTGGGCGCGTGGTGCGTCACGGTGCCTACGGTCGACGAGGCGGGGCGGCGAATCGTCGGAGCGGTCGGCGCGGAGGAAGCGGAGCGCGCGGCGCCAACGAGCGCGGCGAGGCTTGCCGCGGCCTGCTGGAGTTCGGCGGACTGGGCGTTGAGTTCCTCGGCGGCCGAGGCGGTTTCCTCCGCGCCGGCGGCGTTGGACTGGGTGACTTTGTCCATCTGCGACACCGCGGTGTTGATCTGCGCGAGGCCCTCGGACTGCTCGTGCGAGGCGGTGGCGACCTCCGCGACCAGGCGATCGACTTCGCGGACTTTTTCGAGGATTTCGCCGAGGCCGGAGGTGACGCGGTTGGAAAGTTCGACGCCCTGCACCGAGCGCTGCGAGGCGTCGGCGATCTTGTCGGCGGTCTCCTTGGCGGCGACGGCGGAGCGCTGGGCGAGCGAGCGGACTTCGTCGGCGACGACGGCGAAGCCGGCGCCGGCCTCGCCGGCGCGGGCGGCTTCCACCGCGGCGTTCAGCGCCAGGATGTTCGTCTGGAACGCGATCTCGTCGATCGTCTTGATGATCTTGGAAATGTCCTGGGAGGACTGCTGGATGGCGTTCATCGCCGCCTGCATGCGCTCCATCTCGGCCGCGCCGGATTCGGCGGCGGCGCGGGCGTGGTTGGAGGCGGTTTTTCCGGCCTGCGCGTTGTCGGCGTTGCGCTTGGTCATGCTCGAGAGCTCCTCGATCGAGGAGGAAATCTCTTCCAGCGACGCGGCCTGTTCGCTGGCGCCCTCGGCGAGCGACTGGCTGGCCGCCGAGACCTGGCCGGAGGCGGAGGCGACCTGAAGCGAGCCCTGGGAGAGCGACTCGGCGGTCTGGGTGAGCGCGCGGTTCACGCCGCGGATGATAAGATAGGCGGCGCCCAGCCCCAGCAGCACCATGATGCCAAGGCCCCAGGTGACCCGGCGGGATGCGCCCTCCAGGTCCACCGACGACTGTTCGGCGAACTCGAGCGTGCGGTTGACCGATCGTTCGAGGACTTTGCCAACCACGGCGTCGAATTCGGCGGCGGCGGCGCCGCGGGCCTTGTTGACGACGTCCGTGTTCTCCAGGTTTTTCACCAATTCCATGACGCCCTGGCGGTAACCGACCGCGGCGGCGGCGACATTTTCGAGCAGACGGACATCGTCGGCCTGGCGGGTGTTGGCAAGGATCTCGCGCCGCAAATCCTCCATCTTGTCAAAGTTGGGCAGGGCCTGCCGCAGAATCTGGACGTCGCGATGAGCCTGCGCCTTCTGGGTGCGGATACGGACGAAGTTGCCCAGATCCATGATGCTGTTGGCCCGCTCGATTTTCAGGCGGCGTTCCTCAAGCTTTGCGGCTTCGGCGCCGGCTTTGATCTCGTCGGCTAGCGTGGAGCCCTGGCCGTTTAGGTAGGCGTTGAGCTCCGCGACAAATTTTTCCGCCTGGGTGTCGAGCACGCCGCGAATCCGCTCAAG
The DNA here is from genome assembly GCA_027482505.1 of Opitutaceae bacterium. Classification (GTDB taxonomy): domain Bacteria; phylum Verrucomicrobiota; class Verrucomicrobiia; order Opitutales; family Opitutaceae; genus IMCC26134_A. The sequence goes on from JAIXVY010000511.1 coordinate 12,455, forward strand.
GTCCAGGATGCCGGCCTCGGTCGCCTCGAGTTGTTTGCGGTAGGCGGCGAGGGCTTGGTCGGCCTCGTTTACGCCTTCGGCCAGGGCGGTGAGAGAGGGCTGCTCTTTTGAGAGTTTGCGCGCTTCCTCCAGCTCGGATTCGACCTTGGCCAGGTTCTGCTTGGTCAGCTTTAGGAAATTTTCATCCCCGGTGTAGCTGTAAGAGCGAGCGCTTTTCTGCGTTTCGGCCGAAGCCTGCGCCAAGTGGGAGGTCACGCTGGCCTGCGGTGCCACCGCCTTGGCCAGAAAGGTGGCTCCCGTGGCGGCATGGCTCATGCGCCATACGGAGAAGCCGCCCAGACCGGCAGATAAAATGAGCAGCAGGCCGAAGCCGCAGGCGACTCGTTGTCCTATGGTTAGGTCGTTTAATTTCATGGCGCTAGAGTTGGGGGTTTTTGGGCGCTGTATTTGACAGATTCATATATCGGCGCACGGCGGCCTCCGCTTGATGGGGAAAAAGAGAAACTTTTGGCGATAAGGGGTGCCCCCGGCTTGCATTAGGGGCGCTGGGGTCGTTCGGAGCCGCGCCAGTCGCGAATTTTTTTTCAAGGCGGCGGCGCGGGCCTAAACTCGGGCGGCTTTGTGTCGTTAGCTCCACCTAGAGTGCCTCCCTCCATTGCCATGTCCCAGCCTTCGCCCCAGATGTCGTGCGGGCCTTATTCGGACGACGAGATCAAGCAGCGCATCGAGCGCTGTCCCAAACTAGCCTCCCTGGACAGCATCAACCGCAAGCTCGCGGGCCTCGTGAACTCGGAGCAAAGCTACACCTCCCAGATCGCCGAGCTTATCCGTCGCGACCCTTCGCTCACCGCGCGCCTGCTGCGCATGGTCAACAGCGTCTACTTCGGGCTCAGCGCCAAGGTGAACAACATCGAGGAGGCCGTTCTCTACATGGGGCTGCGCCAGATTCGCGAGCTTTCCATGGCCACTCCGGTCATCGACGAGCTCGAGCGACTGGGCCCCGTCTCGCCCCGCCTGCCCTGGCGCGAGCTGTGGCAGCACTCGATCGGCTCGGCCATCGTCACCCGCGAGATCCTTTCTTTCACCGACCTGCTGGTCGACGACGACACCGATTACATCATCGGCCTGCTGCATAACGTGGGCAAAGTGGTGCTCGCCACCACCTGGCCGGCCGAGTTCGAGCGGATCGTCGATCGCGAATACTCCTCCGCGGAGGAAGTCTGCGAGGCGGAGCGCCTTCTCATCGGCTGGGACCACGCCGCGGTCGGCGGCTACTATCTGGAGCGGCACCAACTGGCGCCCGAGATCGCCGCGGCGGTCCGCTTCCACTGCTCGCCGGCCCTCGCCGGCGAGCATCAGCGCTTCGCCGCGGCCTTGCAGGTGGCCGACCGCGTGGTGCGCGAACTCGGCTTCGTCGGCGGGTTCGAGCGCATCTCGCCCCGCCTGCCCGCCTGGACCGAGACGCCGGGCTGGAACCTGCTCTTCCCGGAAGACACGCGCGAGGCCGCGCAGGCGCGCGCCGCGGTGGAGCAATTGATGGTCCGTTTGCCGGACCAGCTTTTAAACATGGTCTAGCCGCAGGCCCGCCATGAACTCCCCGCTTCCCGCGAAGTCCCCGCTCTGCGCCGCCGAGTCGCTCGCGCCTTGGGCCGACAGCCTGGAGCTGGCCGCGCTCGTCTCCCGCGAGGACGGCCGCATCCTCGAGGTGAACCGGGCCTTCGCGCGCAAGTTCGGCCATGCCGCCGCGCTGCTGGCCGGGCGGATCTTCACCGATTTTCTCCATCCCGAGGACGCCCGCGACTGGGCCGACGTCACGCCTCGCCTGTCCCGGCCGCCTTTCCACGTGGCTCGCGAACACCGCTGGCAGACGGCCCAGGGCTGGCGTTGGATCGCGTGGGAGGAGACCGCGATCCGCGGCGAGGACGGGACGTCGCGAGCGGTGCGCGCGATCGGGCGGGATGTCACCAAGCACCGCCTGGCTGAGGAGCACTATCGCAAGCTTGCCCAGGCAATCGAGCAGGCGCCGGTCTCGATCGCCATCACCACGCCGGGCGGGACGCCCCAGTATGTGAATTCCCGCTACACCGAGGTCACCGGCTACACCTTGGAGGAAATCTTCGAGCGCCAGATCCCTCTGCTGCGCGAGGGTCATTCCAGCGAGGCGGCCTACCGCCGGTTTTGCGCCGTCGTGGCCGCGGGCAGCAAGTGGGCCGGAGAGCTTCGCTCACGACGCAAGGACGGCGGAGAAAATTGGGAGTTCGTCCAAGTCTCCCCCATTCGCGACCATCTGGACCAGATCGCCTATCTGCTCTGTCTCCGCGAGGACATTTCCGAGCGCAAGGCCATGGAGGAGCGGCTCCGCCAGGCGCAGAAAATGGAGAGCCTGGGCAACCTCGCGGGCGGCATCGCCCACGACTTCAACAACATCATCTCCATCATCCGGGGCTTCACCGAGCTGGCGCTCTCCCTGCACTCGGGGGACGAGCACCTCACCCGCTATTTGCAGGCCGTCCACGCGGCCGCGCTGCGCGCCGCTTCGCTGGTGGGCCAGATTCGCGCCTTCAGCATGAAGACCGAGGTGACCTACCGCGCGGTCCAGCTGAACGCGATCGTGCGCGAGCTCAGCGGCCTCATCCACGAGACCTTCCCGAGGGGCATCGACCTGAGGCTCGAGCTGGACGACACGCTCGACAGCTTCGCCGCCGATCCCGACCAGATCCGCCAGGTGCTGCTCAACCTCTGCGTGAACGCCCGCGACGCCATGCCCGACGGCGGTTCGCTCATCGTCGTCACCGGCCGCGTCCCCGGCCGCCAGGTGGCGACGCTGGGCCTCGATCCGACGCTCGATTACGCCCTCCTGCGCGTGGTCGACACGGGCGTGGGCATGACCCCTGAGGTGCGCGCCCGCATCTTCGAACCGTTTTTCTCCACCAAGCAGGACAGCGGCGGCACGGGCCTCGGCCTGGCCACCGTCTACGGGAACGTGCGCAACCACCAGGGCGCGGTCGATGTGCAGAGCGAGCCCGGCAAGGGCGCCAGCTTCAATGTCTACCTTCCCTTGCGCGCGCGCGGCGAGGAGCGGAGCGCGGCCGTCATCGAGTCGCCCGGCTCCCACGGCATTCCGCGCGGCGACGAGCGCATCCTCGTGGTCGAGGACGAGCTGCCCATCCAGGAAATGCTGGGCGTCGTGCTCGGCCAGGCCGGATACCAGGTGGAATCGGTCATGAACGGGGCGGAGGCCATCGAGCGCATCCTGCGCGCCGACACCCAGATCGACCTCATGATTCTGGACCTGAACATGCCCCGGGTGGGCGGCATCGACGTCATCCGCGTGCTGCGCCGGCGCTGGCCCGATCTCCCCGTGCTGGTCATCAGCGGCAATCTCAACGCCACCGCCACCGCGGAGCTGGAGGAACTCAAGCAGCGCGACATCCTGGCCAAGCCCTTCGAGCTCGCCGAGTTCGGCTCCGTCTTGCGGCGCATGCTCGACGAGCGGCGCAAGCCGGTCGCGGGGGCCTGATCGGCCCCATCGGCCTTGGGCGAAAAATCGAAGACTTCCGCGGGTCGCGTTCCGGCCCGCGCGCCGCCCGCTTGGACGCCAAAAACCCCGTCCGCGCAAGGCGGCGGGGTTTAAAGAAAGGTGCGGCGAGGGGCGATGTGTGGCGTCGCCCGGTGTGGATCAGGCGACCTGGCCGAGGCGCTCGACCGTCTCGGGCGCGACCACGCGCTCGATGTCGAGCAGCGTCTTCACCACGCCCTTCACCTTGGCGAGGCCGAGCAGATAGGAGGTGTCGATGCGGGCGCCAAACTCCGGGGTGGGCTCGATCTCCGCGCCGGTGAGGTTCACGACCTCCTCGACGCTGTCGACCACCAGGCCCATCTGCACGTTGCGCCCGGCTTCGAGGGCGATCTGGACCACCACCACGCAGGTGCGGTCGGCGATCTCGGCCTTGAGGCCGAACTTTATGCGCAGGTCGATCACCGGCACCACGCGTCCTCGCAGATTGATCACGCCTTTCACGAACTCGGGCATCTGGGGCACCGGGGTGATTTTTTGCAGCCGGATGATTTCGCGGACCTTGAGGACGGCGATGCCGTAGGCCTCGTTATCGAGGACGACGGTGAGGTATTTGCCCGCCAGGCGGGCGGTGTCTTGATTTTGAAGTGAGCTCATAAAACTTCGGTTAGACGGGTGTTCCTGACTGTCGTGGCGACGCAGGCGTAATATCGGCGCGTTTTGTTTGCACTTTAGCGCGGATAAAGCGGCGCGCCGCCTAAAGTCCGGGCCGAAAGTGCCGAACCTTTCTCCAGGGCGGACGTCAGCGTCTCCGCCGGTTCGCCATGCCCCTAAACGCCTCCTCTTTCGCCCTGCTCGACGACATCGCCAGCCGGCTCGCCGCCGAGTCCATCTTTGCCAAGGCCGGCACCGACGAGGGGCTTATCCCGGCCTACAGCCTGCTGGCGGATTTTCTCGCGCAGATGGAGTCCGACTGCGCGCTCGCCGGACCGGCGCGAGCTTTTCATCGGCAACTCGACGCCCTGCTCGACGCCGCCAGTCCCTGGGACGAGCCGTCCGTGCAAAAGCTGCATGAGTTCGTGGCGTGGCTGCCCGCCGCTCTCGCCGCCGAGCGCGCGGGAGAAAAATCCCCGCCGCCGCCGGCCTCCGGACCGGCCGCCACCGCCGCGGCGCCCGTCGCCCGCGCCGCCGCCTCCGACGCGGAGGAGGAGTTGCTCGCCCTCGACCTCGCCGAAAATCGCGAGCTGCTGGGCGAGTTCCACGTCGAGGCGCTGGATCACCTCCAGCAAATCGAGGCCGCGCTGCTCGTGCTAGACGCCAATCCCGACGATCGGGACGCGCTCAACGGTCTCTTCCGTTCCTTCCATACCATCAAGGGCGTGGCCGGCTTTTTGCATCTCGGCCCCATGCACCGTCTCGCCCACGAGGTGGAGTCGCTGCTCGACCTCGCCCGCACCGACCGGCTGGTGCTCACCCCGGCCATCATCACGGAGATTCTCAAGAGCCGGGATGCCCTGCAGGAGCTGATCTCGCAGATCACCCTCGCCCTCGAGCAAGACAAGAAACCGGATCGCATCGTGCCCGTCACAGGTCTGATCGCCGCGGTCCGCGGCCTCGCCCGCGGCGAGGCTCCCGCCGCTCCGTCTTCTTCGGCCGGTCGCGCCGCGCCCGCCGCCGCCGCTGCCGAGGCTCCCGCCGGCGCCGCCAAGGCCGCAGCCTCGTCGGTGCGCGTCAACACGGAGAAACTCGACTCGCTGGTCGACGTGGTCGGCGAGCTCGTGATCGTGCAGAGCCAGCTTCAGGAATCCGCCCGCGGCGCCGAGACCGGGGGCACCGCGCTTTCGCGCAACCTTTCCCAGCTCGGACGCATCACCAAGGAGCTTCAGCTCACCGCCATGTCCCTGCGCATGGTGCCGATCAAGCCGACCTTCCAGCGCATGGAGCGCCTGGTGCGCGATCTTTCGCGCGAATTCGGCAAGCCCTGCCTTTTCGAGACCCGCGGCGAGGAGACGGAGATCGACCGCACCGTGGTCGAGGAGATCGTCGATCCGCTCGTCCACATGGTGCGAAACTCGCTCGACCACGGGCTCGAGTCTCCCGACGCGCGCCGCGCCGCCGGCAAGTCCGAGCAGGGCCGCCTCCGCCTCGCCGCCTACCACGAAGGCAGCAATCTGGTGGTCGAGCTCTCCGACGACGGCCGCGGCATCGACCGCGCCAAGGTGCTGGCCAAGGCCCGCTCGCTGGGCCTCGTGCCCGAGGGCACGACCCCGGGGCCCGACGAGATCTGCGGGCTCATTTTCCTGCCCGGCTTTTCCACCGCCGACAAGGTCACCGCCGTCTCCGGACGCGGCGTCGGCATGGACGTGGTGAAGCGCAACATCGAGCGCCTGCGCGGCCAGATCCAGATCGACACCCAGCCGGGGCGCGGCACCACCTTCCGCATCCGCCTGCCGCTCACCACCGCCATCATCGACGGCCTGCTGGTGCGCGTCGGCGCGGAGCGTTTCATCCTGCCCGCGATCACGGTGCAGATGGCCCTCCGGCCCGCGCGCGAGATGCTCGCCACCATCCAGGGGCGAGGCGAGGTGCTGGACCACCGCGGCAAGATCCTGCCGGTGCGCCGGCTCCACCGGATCTTCGGCGTCGAGGGCGCGCAGGAGGACCCCTCGGCCGCCATCCTCGTCATCGTCGAGGTGGGGCGCGTCGTCTACGCGCTGCTCGTGGACGAGCTCCTCAACAAGCAGGAGGTCGTGATCAAGAATCTCGGCGCCTACCTCCAGGGCCGGCCCGGCGTGGCCGGCGGCGCCATCCTCGGCGACGGCAACATCGCCCTCATCCTCGACCCCGCCTCGCTCGGCGGCGGTTGAGCCCCGCGCCCGCCCACCATGGTTTCCCTCGACGAAGTCTGCACCCGGGCCCTGGCCCTTCCCTGTTCGCCGACCCTTCTGCCTCGTCTCGGCGAACTCCTGCGGCGCGACGACGCCGATCTGGCCGATCTCGCCACGCTCGTCGGCCTCGATCCCGTGCTGGCCAGCGCCACCATTCGTCTGGCCAACTCCGCCTTTTTCTCCGGCGGCGAGCCCGCCGTCACCGTGGCCGAGGCCGCGCTCCGGCTCGGCGCCGGCGAACTCTACCGCCTCGCCGCCTTGTCCCTCGCCTCGCGCTGGATGGCGATCGAGGCCGACGGTTATCGCTGGGAGGCGGGCGACTTCTGCCGCGCCTCTCTCGTCCAGGCCGTGGCGGCCGAGGCCCTCGCCCGTCGCACCGGCGGCGTGGACCCCGACCTGGCCTACACCTGCGGGCTCGTGCACGAACTCGGCAAGCTGGCCATCGCCCACAGCTGCCCCGACCGTTTCGCGGCCATCCGCGCGTGGCGCGCTGAGCGCGATTGCACCTGGCTGGACGCCGAGACCGCCGTCCTCGGCTTCAACCACGCCGAGGCGAGCGCACGGCTGCTGCGCGAGTGGGGATTTTCCGCCGCCTGCGTGTCGGTCGCGGCGCATCCGCCGCCCGACGCCGCGCTGCCGGCCGCGCATCGCGCGCTAGCGGCCCACGTTCACGCCGCCCGCCATCTCGCCGCCGCGTTTGGCGCCGGCCAGGGAGAGGACGCGTTTTTGTTCCGGCTGGATTCCGCCCTGCTCGCCGAGCACGGGCTCGAACCCTCTCTTCTGGAAAGCACCCTGCCCGAGGTCTTGGAGCGCGCCTCTTCCCTGCTGCGCGACCGGCTGGCCGTCGGTGCGGTGAAGTTCTGACAAGGTTCGCCGCGCGCGCGCGTCCCGCCGTCCGAGCGGCTTCCCGCCTTCTTTAGGCGAGCGCGACCGAGAACGTGCGATCGGGCATCTTGACCGTGAGTTCCCCGGTGCCGACGTTCAGGTGAAGGGTGCGGTTGACCACGCCTCCGACCTCTACGCCCGCGACGCGGCAGCCGTAGACCGCGAGCGTGCGGCGCACCGCGACGGCGTTTCGCTCCCCGATCTGGAAGGAATCCGGACCGGACAGCACGGAGGCGCCGCCGGCGATGTAGAGATTGATGCGCCCGCGCTGCGCGCGCACGCCCGCCATGGCGTTGAACAGCGCGGGCACGCCGGTGTCGGCGAACATCGCCGGCTGGCGCGCGGCCTTGTCGGGCGAGATGGTGGAGTCGGGCAGCATCAGGTGCAGCAGCCCGGCCGCGCGCGCCTGGGGATCGTAGGCCACCAGGCCGATGCACGAGCCGAGGGCGTAGGTGCTCAGGATGGCCGCCGTCTGGTTGGTGACTGCGAGTTCGGCGACGCCGACGACGATGCGCGGCGCGAAGACCGCTGAAATGGTGGGGGATCCGGCCATGGCGGGCTCAGGTGTAGACCAGCAGGCGCGGTCCGTCGGGATCGACGAGGTTGTGGCTGCGGATCTTGTAAATGGTGGAGGAGTTCAGGGGCTGGCCCTCGCCGACGAGGAGCAGGCCGTGCGGGCTGTAGATGCCGCTGGCGAGCACCATGCCCGGACGCAGCTCGGCCAGTTCTATCTCGCGCACCGGGCGGGGCAGGCTCTCCTGGCGCGTGGCGGCGAGAAAAAGGCGCGCGGACGAGGGATCGAGCGCGCGGCCCGACTCGGCTTGCAGCGCGGCGGAGGCCTCGGCCGGGGCCAGCCCCGACTCCACGAACCAGACCGCCGCGGCCAGGCAGCGCGCGACGCGCGGTATGGCCTCGCCGGAAAGACCGTCGGGATAGCCGCCGCCGTCGAAGCGCTCGTGGTGGCCGCGTATCGCCTCCCCAAGGGCGGGATGTTCGTCGATATAGGCGGCGAGGGTCTGGCTGTAGACCGGGTGGTTTTGCAACGCGGCCAGATCCGTGGCCGAAAGCCGCGAGGGGGCGGAGCGAAAGTGGTGCAGCGTTTCGCGGGACACGCCGATCAGGCCCAGGTCGCAGAGCCAGGCCGCGCGCCGCAGCGCCTCGCGTTCCTCCGCGCCCAGAAAGTCGGCCGCCGCGGCCATGCGCTCCGCGATGCCGGCGATGGCCTTGGTCTGGCGCGCGAGCAGCGGGTCGTAGGTCGCCAGGATGCGGCTGCACAATTCCAGCGAGCGGTCGCAACGGAGGGCGAGCTCGCGCCCGGCCGCGTCGAGCTCTCGGCGCTGGCGCTCGAGCTGGCCGACCTGCGCTGCGAGGGAGGCGTTGGCCTCGGCGAGGCGGCGGTTGAGCTCGTTGGATTCGGTCATCAGCGCCTCGTTTTGCACCACGAGCTCGTGGCGGTTGACCGCGTTGCGCACGGTGGCGATGAGCTCCTCGCGCAGCCAGGGCTTGGCGAGAAAACGGTAGATTTCGCCCTTGTTGATCGCCTCGACCAGCGTGGGCAGCGAGAGCGCGGCGGTGATGAGCACGCGCGTGGTGCGAGGCCGCAGCCGCCGGCACTCCACCAGCAGATCCATGCCCGACATGCCCGGCATCAGATGGTCAGTGAGAACGGCGGAGAACTCGCGTTGCCTGACCAGCTCGATCGCCCGCAGCGGATCGGGCGAGGCGCACACCGCGAAACCCTGCCGCTCGAGGACCTCTTTGAGGGCGGCGAGCACGCGCGGTTCGTCGTCGACGACCAGCAGCTCCTGCGCGGGTTTGGAATCAGGCGTTGGCATGGGACGTGGCGGGCAGGGTGGCGAGCCGGACGATGTGCTCGGCGATCGCGTCGAGGGGGAGCTGGCGCGCCGCGCCCCCGTTTTCCCAGGCTTCGCGGGGCATGCCGTAGACGACGCTCGTGGCCTCGTCCTGGGCGAAGGTCGAGGCGCCCGCCTTGCGCAGGCGCAGCAGGCCCTCCGCGCCGTCCTTGCCCATGCCGGTGAGCACGCCGGCGACGACGTGCCGCGCCGAGGCTTCGGGCACGGATTTGAAGAGCACGTCCACCGCTGGCCGCTGGTGCCAGACCTGGGGTCCCGAGCTCAGCTCGGCGCGGTAGCCGCCGCCGGTCCAGCGCAGCAGAAGATGGAAATTCCCCGGCGCCACCAGGGCCGCGCCCGGACGCAGCAACTCGCCGTCCTGGGCTTCCGAGACATGAAACGCGCACAAGCCGGCGAGCCGGTCCGCGAAGGCGCGCGAGAAGTGCGCCGGGATGTGCTGCACGATGGCGATGGGCGGCAGTCCCGCCGGCAGGCGGGTCAACACCTCGCGCAGCGCCTCGGTGCCGCCGGTCGAGGCCCCGAGCAGGATCAATCGGCGCGGATCTCCGCCCGGGGGCGGCGCGGCCAGGCGGACCGGCGGAGGCTGGGTGGCGGACGCTTGCGTGGAGGGCGCGGCGCGGCGCGGCCGGGCTCTCGCCGCGGCTTTCACCGCGAGCAGCAGCCGGGGGCCGAGGTCGCCGAAACTGTAGGAGCCGCCGGGCTTGGCCAGCACCTCCACCGCGCCGAGGCGAAGCGCCTCCAGCGCGAAGCGTGAATTTTCCTGCGTGAGCGAACTCATCACCACGGTGGGGATGGGCCGCTCGCGCATCAGGATCCCGAGAAAGGTCAGGCCGTCCATCCGGGGCATCTCGAGGTCGAGCGTGAGCACATCGGGGGAAAGCTCCTTGATGCGCTCCTTCGCCACGAAGGGGTCGGAGGCCGTGCCGACCACCTGGATCGCGGGGTCCGCGGAGAGGGCCTCGGAAACGAGGCGCCTGACGACGGCGGAGTCGTCTATCACGAGGACGCGTATGGGCTTTTCGGCTGACATGGCTTCAGCGCAGGGGCGCCTGATAGGTCGCGGGACGGATCATCTGCATTCCGTGGGAGATGCCGGTCAGGCTCTCGGAATGGCCCACCAGCAGGTAGCCCCCCGGCACGAGCCGGGCCTTGAGCCGGTTCACCAGCTCTTCCTGCGTCGGGCGGTCGAAGTAGATCATCACGTTTCGGCAGAAAATGACGTGAAACGGCTCGGAGAAGGGGGGCTGGCCCTCCAGCAGGTTCAGCCGGTGGAAACGCACGACGGAACGCAGCGCGGGGCGCACGCGGTAGAGCCCCTCCTGCTCGTTGTATCCGGTTTGGAAATACGCCTTCACTTTTGCCGGCCCCAGTCGCGAGACCGTGTCGGCCGGGTAGATGGCCGCCTGGGCCTTTGCCAGCACGCGGGTGGAGATGTCCGTGGCCTCGATCTGCCGGGCCCACGGTTGGGGCTTGGCGCCGAAATACTCCTCCAGCGCCATGGCGATGGAGTAGGGCTCCTCCCCGCTCGAGCAGGCCGCGCTCCAGACGCGCAGCGTGGGCCAGCGCTCCTTTTCCCGGCGTCGCTCCAGATCCGGCAGGATGATCTCGCGCAAGGCCGCGAAGTGGCCCTCTTCGCGAAAGAAGAAGGTGTGGTTGGTCGAGATGGCGTCGATCAGATGCCCCAACTCTTCGCTTCCGGTCGGGCTGCGCAGCAGGGCGCAATAGTCCTCGACCGTGGCTCGCCCCGTCGCGCGGAGGCGTTTGCCCAGCCGCGCCCCCACCAGCTCCTGTTTGTCGGGCCCCAGGTTTATTCGGCTGTGCTGGTAGACGATGTCGCGGATGAACTGGTAGTCGGCCTGTCGCATGGATTGGCCTCTTGGTATCGGCGCGGACCGGGAAAAATGAACGGGGTCATCGCCAAAAAACCGCGTTTTCGGATCACCCGGCATTTTTTGCCCCGGGAACGTGGCGCGAGCCGGCATATTTTCGCTCACCCGGGAAATTAATTTTTCAGTCCTTTTTGGGACAACGGGATGCGTAACCGGAGACTTCGCTGGCATCCCCGGTGCATAAGGGGGTGCCACCATGATCGAACTCGTCTCCAACAACGCCAATTACCAGCTGGCGAGACGCATGCTCGACGCCTCCGTGCTGCGCCACGAAGCCATCGCCAGCAATATCGCCAACGCCGAGACCCCCGGCTACCGCCGCCTCGACATCGCCCCCGATTTCCAGACCGCCCTCCGCGCCCAGTTCTCCGGCGGCGCCCGGCCCGAGGCCGCCGAGGTCGCGGCCATCCGCCCGCGTCTGGCCGAGGATGCCACCGTGCGCTCCGTCCGCCCCGACGGCAACAGCGTCGAGCTGGAGACCGAGCTGCTCGCCATGGGCCGCAACCGCGTCGAGCACGAATACCTCACCGATCTCGTCAGCAGCAACATCCGCCAGCTGCGCATGGCCATCAGCGGCCGCGTCGCCGCCTGAGCCTGCCCCAAACCCCGCCCCCGCCTCCCGCCATGGAACTCATCACCGGCATCTCCGCCAGCAGCGGCGCCCTCAACGCCCAGCGCACCCGCCTCGATTTCATCGCGCAGAACATCGCCAACGCCAACACCACCCGCGGTCCGGACGGGCGTCCTTTCCAGCGGCAGATCGTCACCTTCGAGAGCGAGTTTCTCCGCGCCCAGGGCGCCGGCGCGGGCAGCGGCCTCTCCACCGTGCGCGTCTCCGAGGTCTCCACCGATCCGACCCCCGGCCAGCGCGTCCACGATCCGGGCCACCCCGACGCCGACGCCAAGGGCATGGTCACCATGCCCAACGTCAACATCGCCCACGAGATGGTCGACCTCATCACCGCCTCCCGCGCCTACGAGGCCAATCTCTCGGTGGTGAAGAACTCGCGCCAGATGGCGCTCAAGACCCTCGAGATCGGCCGTTAATCTTTCCCGCCCGCCATGTCGCCCCTCGGCTCCGCCCTTCACGTGCAATCCGGCGCGCTGCGCTCCCCTTGGGAGACCGCGCCCCTGCGCGAGGCCCCCGCGCCCCGCGCCCCCGCCGGTCCCGCCGCCCCCTCCGGCGCCGGCTTCGGCGACATGCTCGAAAACCTGGTGGGCAACGTCGAGAATCGCCAGGCCGAGGCCCGCTCCGTCACCCGCTCCGTCCTGCTGGGCGAAAATCCCAACCTCCATCAGAGCGTGATCGCCATGCAGGAGGCCTCCGTCGCCTTCAGCCTCATGGTCGAGGTGCGCAACAAGGTCGTCGAATCCTACCAGGAGCTCATGCGCATGCCCGTCTGAGCCCGGCCCTGTCTTCCCTTTTCTAGCCTTCGCCTCCCGTCGTTTCCCCCATGAAATCCTTCGCCCAGTCGCTGCTCGATCTTTGGCGCCAGATCGGCGTCAGCCAGCGCGTTTCGCTCATCGCTTCCGTGCTCGCCGTGGCGCTGGTCGTCCTGGGGCTGGTCGTCTGGTCGCGCCAGCCCGACTACCAGCTGCTCTACGGGCGCCTCTCCGAGAAGGACGCCGCGGCCATCATCTCTTCGCTCCAGGCCCAGGGCGTTCGCCACCGGGTGGGGCAGGGCGGTGGCTCCGTATATGTGCCCGCCGACCAGGTGCACCGCCTCCGCATGGAACTCGCCGGCAAGGGCCTCCCCGGCGGCGACGGCGTCGGCTTCGAGATCTTCGACAAGGGCCAGTTCGGCCTCAGCGACTTCGTCCAGCGCACGAACTACAACCGCGCCATCCAGGGCGAACTCGCCCGCACCATTTCCCAGCTCGACGGCGTCTCCGGCGCGCGCGTCATGATCGTGCAGCCCGAGAACCGCCTCCTCCTCACCGACCAGGGCGTGAAGCCCACCGCCTCCGTCTTCGTCGAGGTGCGCAACCGGCTCGAGCCCGAGGCGGTCAACTCCATCCGCCACCTCGTCGCCAACGCCGTGCAGGGCCTCGTGCCCGACGCCGTCGCCGTCGTCGACCAGCGCGGCCGCGTCCTCTCCGCCGAGCTCAAGGAGGACCCCATGCTTGGCTCCGCCTCCAGCCTCATTCGCTACCGCCAGCAGGTGGAGGACTACTTCGCCAAGAAGGTCGAGTCCATGCTCTCCCCCGTGCTCGGCCCGGGCCAGGCCATCGTTCGCGTCTCCGCCGAGATCGACAACGAGGCCGCCGTCCTCACCGAGGAGCGCTTCGATCCCGAGAGCGCCGTCGTCCGCACCCAGACCAACACCGAGGACACCAACACCAGCACCGAGGAGCGCAAAGGCGGCCTCACCGGCGTCGCCGCCAACACCCCCGGAGCCCCGGCCGACGCCGCCGCGGCCGCCGCCCAGAACGCCCGTCCCTCCGTCACCAACGCTCAGAACCGGAAAAACCAGAGCATCAGCTACGAGATCAACCGCACCACCTCCAACATCCGGCGCAACCCCGGCGGCATCAAATCGCTCAGCGCCGCCGTCTTCGTCGCCGCCCGCCCCGCCGAGGCGCCCGACAAACCCGCCGCGCCCCGCACTCCCGCCGAGCTCGAGGCCCTGCGCCGCGTCGTGGTCAACGCCCTCGGCCTCAAGCTCGCCCCCGGCCAGTCCCTCGACGACATCGTCAGCCTCCAGGAGACCGCCTTCCAGCCCGCCGTGATCGACGAGCGCATCGAGGCCCTCGCCACCGAGACCCGCGTGCAGAGCTGGATAGAAACCGCCTCGCGCTACGTCGCCGTGGCCGTCGCCCTCGGCGCCTTCCTCGTCTTCTTCCGCATGCTCCGCCGCCAGCGGCCCGAACCCGTGCCCGTGGAGCTCCTCAACGCCGCGGCCCCCGGTCGCAACGGCGTCCGCGCCAACGGCAACTCCGCCGCCCCCACTCCCGAGCTCCTCAACGAGCTCATCCGCCAGAAACCCGCCCACGTCGGCACCGCCCTCCGCGACTGGGTCGCCGCCAAGAGCAACTGAATGAGCAAGGCGCGAGGAGCACGTGGCTAGGAACCAGACGCGAAACCATTTACCCACGCCGCTTCGCTCCCCGCTCCTAGCTCCACGCTCCCTGCTCCACGCTCCTAGCTCCACGCCCCTCGCTCCCTTCCCATGGCCGATCTAGACTACGAGAAGCTCACCCGCGTCCAGAAGCTCGCGGTTTTCCTCATCGTCATCGGCCCCGAGGCCGCCGCCGAGGTCATGCGCCATTTTGGCGACGCCGAGATCGAGAGTCTCTGCCGCGAGATGGGCCAGCTCGCCGTCATCGACGAGGCGACGCGCGACGCCGCCCTCGCCGAGTTCGCCCCCATCATCGGCGATAGCCTGGGCTGCACCCTCGGCGGCCTCGAATACGCCCGCAACGCGCTCACCCTCGTCCGCGGCGAATACAAGGCCGGCGTCCTCCTCAGCCGCGTGGGCGCCGAGCCCGCCGCCGCCTCGTCGTCGGAGCTCATGGCCGACATCGTGGAGATGGAGGGCCGCCAGATCTACAATCTACTCAAGGACGAGCAGCCCCAGACCGTCGCCTTCGTGCTCTCCTACCTCGGCTCCGCCAAGTCGGCCGAGGTCTTCATGCTTCTTCCCTCCGAGGTGCGCGAGGACGTCGCCGAGCGCCTCGGCACCATCGAGAGCACGCCGCGCGATCTCGTCGCCCGCATCGTGCGCAATCTCTCCCGCCACGTTTCCGGCAAGCCGACCCAGGGCTACCAGACCAGCGGCGGGGTGCGCGCCGTCGCCGACCTGCTCAACACCCTCGACAAGGAGACGTCCAAGAACCTGCTCAGCCGCATCGAGGAGCGCAACGCCCCGCTCGGCTCCGCCGTTCGTCGCAAGATGTTCAGCTTCGACGACGTCCGCCGCCTCGCCCCGGCCGATCTGCAGCGCGTGCTGCGCGAGGTCGATTCCTCGCATCTCGCCGTGGCGATGAAGTCCGCCACCGAGTCGCTCCGCGAGAGCATCTACGCCGCCCTTTCCAAGCGCGCCGCCGAATCGCTGCGCGACGAGATCGCCATGCTCGGGCCGGTCCGCCTCAAGGACGTCGAGATCGCGCAGGACGCCATCATCCAGGTCGTCCGCCGTCTCGAGGACGAGGGCAGCATCACCCTGGGCGAGGGCGACGGCGCCATGGTCGCCTGATTCACGCCGCTTTCCCAGCATGCCCGTCCACCACCAGCTCGTCGCCTTCGACCGGCCGCTCCTCGCGGTCCGGACCGCGTGCTCTCCGCGCGAACACACCGCCGCCGAGCTGCTCGCCGCCCGCGCCGCCGGCTACCAGGAGGGGGGAGACGCCGCCCGCGCCTTCACCAACCAGCAGATCGTCGAGCTGCGCGCCGAGATGCAGGAGCTTCAGCACGGTCTTTTCCATCGCCTCGCCACCGCCCACGACGAGCTCAACGCCCAGGTCCGCGCCGCGCTGCCCTCCCTCGCGGTCGAGATCGGCCAGCGCCTCCTCGCCGGCATGGTGCCGCCGCCCGAGCTGGTCGAACGCCTCTGCCGCGAGGCCCTCGATCAGCTCTACCCCGAGCGCTCTGGCCTCGAGCTGGTCGTCGGTCCGCGCGACGCCGCCGTGCTCGAGCGCCTCGTGCCGTCGTGGGCCGCCCACTTCACCGACCTGAAGGTCACCGTCGACGACACCCTCAACCCCGGCGATTGCCTCGTGCGCAGCCGCTTCGGCGTCACCGACGCGCGCGCCTCGTCCAAGATCGCCGCCCTGCGGCAGGAGCTCGTCGGCGAATGAAAACCGACGTCGCCGATTTCGTCGCCACCCTCCGCACCCAGGTGCGCCACGCCCCCGCGCTCCGCCGCCTCGGCCGCGTCGCCGCCGTCACCGGCCTCATCATCGAGTCCGAGGGGCCCAACGTCGGCCTGGGCGAGCTCTGCATGCTCAGCTCCGAACGCGAATCCTTCGAGGTCATGGCCGAGGTGGTCGGCTTTCGCGGCGAGCGCGTGCTGCTCATGCCGCTCGGCGACACCGGCGGCCTCCACGCCGGCTGTCAGGTGACCGCCTGCGACCGCCCGCCGCTGCCCTTGCCCGGCCCCGCCCTGCTCGGCCGCGTGCTCGACGCGCTCGGCCGCCCTTTCGACGAACTCGGTCCCGTGCCCCTCCACCGCGCGCCGGCCGGCGCGGTCAAGCCTCCCCATCCGCTCCGCCGCCAGCGCATCAAGGACGTGTTTCCCACCGGCGTGCGCGCGCTGGATGTCTTCACCCCCTTCGGCCGCGGCCAGCGCCTCGGTCTCTTCGCCGGCTCCGGCGTCGGTAAATCCACCTTGCTCGGCATGATCGCCCGCGGCGCCCAGGCCGACGTCGTCGTCATCGCCCTCGTCGGCGAGCGCGGCCGCGAGGTGCGCGAGTTCCTGGAGAAGGATCTCGGCCCCGAGGGCCTCGCCCGCTCCGTCGTCGTCGTCGCCACGTCCGACACGCCCGCCCCGCTCCGCCTGCGCGCCGCCACCACCGCCACCGCTATCGCGGAGGGCTATCGCGACGCCGGCAAAAACGTCCTGTTGCTCATGGACTCGGTCACGCGCTTCGCCATGGCCCAGCGCGAGATCGGCCTGGCCATCGGCGAGCCGCCCGCCACCCGCGGCTACACGCCCTCCGTCTTCGCCCTGCTCCCGCGTCTGCTCGAGCGCGCCGGCGCCGGCGAGACCGGTGCCATCACCGCCCTCTACACCGTGCTGGTCGAGGGCGACGACATGAACGAGCCCGTCGCCGACACCGTGCGCGGCATCCTCGACGGCCACCTCGTCCTCTCCCGCGCCCTCGCGCACGCCAACCACTATCCCGCCATCGACGTCCTCGAGAGCGTCTCCCGTCTCACCCGCGACATCTGCTCGTCCGAGGAGGTCGAGCTCGCCGCCCGCGCCCGCGAGCACCTCGCCCTCTACAAGAAAAACGAGGACCTCATCACCGTCGGCGCCTACCAGTCCGGCGCCAGCGCCGAGCTCGATCGCGCCGTAGCCCTCCACCCCGGCCTGCGCGCCTTCCTGCGCCAGCCCGTGCACGAGGCCACGCCCCGCGCCGCCGGCTACTCCCGCCTCTCCGAACTCCTGGGCAAATCATGAAACGCTTCCGCTTCCGCCTGGAATCCGTCCTCGCCCTGCGCTCCCTCGCTGAGCGCGCCGGTCGCGAGCGCTTCGGCAGCGGCCCGGGCGGCGGCGGCGGCACAGGC
>JAIXVY010000324.1 GCA_027482505.1 Opitutaceae bacterium
CGGCCTCGCCTTCCCCGCCGTCACCGTGCGCGACATGGTGCGCTCGCAAAAACGCCTCCTCGACCACCTCGGCGTCAAGCGCCTCCGCTGCGCCCTCGGCGGCTCCATGGGCGGCATGCAGGCCCTCCAGTGGGGCATCGAGTATCCAGATTTCTGCGACAAGGTCCTCGCCATGGCCACCACCGCCCGCGAGGGCGCCCAGGCCATCGCCTTCAACGAGGTCGGTCGCCAGGCCATCATGCAGGACCCCGAGTGGAACCAGGGCAACTACCCGAAGGGCGGCGGCCCCCGCGTCGGCCTCGCCATCGCGCGCATGATGGCCCACATCACCTACCTTTCCGACGCGTCGATGGACCGCAAGTTCGGCCGCCGCACCGTCAAATCGCGCCCGCCCGCCGCGCCCGCCCCCTCCCTCGCCGAAGAGGCCGCCTATGCGGGCATGATGGGCGACGAGGGAGCGCCCGCCGCCGACACGTCCGCCTTCGACATCAGCTTCGAGGTCCAAAGCTACCTGCGCTACCAGGGCCAGAGCTTCATCAACCGTTTCGACGCCAACACCTACCTCTACATCACCCGTGCCATCGACGGCTTCGATCTCGCCGCGTGCTACGGCGGCACCCTCGAGCAGGCCTTCGCGCCCGTGAAGGCCCAGACCCTCGTCGTCGGCTTCACCAGCGACTGGCTCTTCCCCCCCGAGCAAAACCGCGAGATCGTCCTCGCCCTCCAGCGCGCAGGAAAAACCGCCAGCTACGCCGAGCTCTCGACCGACCTCGGCCACGATTCCTTCCTGCTCGAGAGCCCCGAACTCTACGCCCTGGTCCGCGCCTTCCTCGAACGCGCCTGATACCAGCGGCTGAGTGGAAATAGACTTCTGAAGGCAGGGCGGGACCGCTGGGACCGCCGCAGTTTACGAAAGCCGTCCCTTCGCGCGGACGGCCTGGCGTGTTCTGTCCCTACCTCAAAATCCAGAAGCAATCAGCCGTTGGTATGACCCCGCGCCAGGCGCCCCCGCCTCCACGTCGCCCCCTGCTTTTCCCGACGGGCGCCCCCAATTCATCGTCAATCATTGATTGACGAAATGCATTTTCGATTCTGCGCCGTCGCTCACCCCGCCGCGTGCGCCTGAAGCATTGCCAGCGGCACCAGCTCCAAGGTCCGCGCGTGCGTCGCGCCCAGCGCCACCGGCGCGGGCACGCCCGCCTCCACCGCCTCCCGCCAGCGACTCGCGCACACGCACCAGCGGTCGCCGGGCTTCAAGCCGGGGAAATCATACTCCGGCCGCGCCGTGCTCAGGTCGTTGCCCGCCGCCGCCTGCCACGCGAGAAACTCCGCGCTCACCTCGACGCACACCGTGTGGCAGCCCCGGTCCTCCGCGCAGGTATGACAAAACCCGTCGCGGAAAAATCCCGTCATCGGCCGCGTGCCGCACGGTTTCAACGGACCACCGAGCACGTTTTTCGCGGGAAGCTTTTCCATGCCTCCATCCAAACGCCTCCGCACCGCGCCGCAACTCCGCTCCCCCGAGCCGCGCCGTTTCGTATAATCGTGTCGGGACTTTCGAGTTGTTCGCCCCTTGCGCATCCCGCCTCGCGCCCTATGCATGCCCTCATGAGCGCAGGAAAAATCGCCCTCGGTCTCTTCGGTCTCCTCTTCGTCGGCGCCATCGCCCTCGTCGCCTGGGGCATCGGCGTGAACAACAAAATCGTCGGCCTCGAACAGTCCGCCGACGCCCAGTGGGCCCAGGTGCAAAACGTCTACCAGCGTCGCGCCGACCTCGTGCCAAACCTCGTCAACACCGTCTCCGGCGCGGCCAACTTCGAACGCTCCACCCTCACCGAGATCACCGAGGCCCGCGCCACCGTCGGTCGCGTCAATCTCCCCGCCACCGCCCCGTCCGACCCGCGCCAGCTCGAGCAGTTCGAGCAAGCCCAGTCCCGCCTCGGCGGCGCCCTTTCCCGCCTGCTCGTCGTCGCCGAGAAATACCCCGACCTGAAGGCCACGACCAATTTCCGCGACCTCCAGGTCCAGCTCGAAGGCACCGAAAACCGCATCGCCGTCGAGCGCGGCCGCTTCAACGAGGTCGTGCGCGATTACAACACCGCCATCCGCCGCTTCCCGGCCAGCGTCATCGCCGGCATCGGCGGCTTCGCCCCCAAGGCCTACTTCGCCGCCACCCCCGGCGCCGAGACGCCCCCCGCGGTCAACTTCGACTTCAGCCGCCAGGGCGCCACCGCCCCGGCCCCGGCTAAGTGAGCGCCCTCGCCCCCGCCTCCCGCCCGCTCGCGCGCGTCCTGCTGGCCGCCGCGCTTTTCGCCGCGCTCTTCCTCGGCGTCCTTCGCGCCGCCGAAGTCATTCCGCCGACCCCGAAGAACCACTTCAACGACTACGCGGGCGTGGTCCGCGCCGATACCGCCCGCGAGCTCGACGCGCGTCTAGCCACCTTCGAGCGCGAGACCTCCAATCAGATCGTCGTCGCCCTCTACCCGCGCATGCAGTCCGACTCCTCGGTCGAGGACTACACCGTGCGCGTCGCCCAGGCCTGGGGCGTGGGCGTGAAAGGCAAAAGCAACGGCGCCGTGCTCTTCGCCTTCATGGAGCAGCGCCAGCTGTATTTGCAGGTCGGCTACGGCCTCGAGGGCGCCCTGCCCGACGCCCTCGCCAAACGCATCATCGAGGACGAGATCATCCCGCGCTTTCGCGCCGGCGATCGCGACGGCGGCATCCGCGCCGGCGTCGAAGCCATCCTCGCCGCCACCCGCGGCGAATACCAGGGGACCGGCCGCACCGTCGGCGAAGGCGCGCGCGGCGGCGGCAACTTCGGCCTCTTCCTGTTCTTCGTCGCGATCTTCGTCCTGCTTTCGATCTTCTCGCCGCGACGCAACGGACACGTCTACACCGGCCGCGGTCGCAGCGTCGTCTGGACCGGCCCGGGAGGCTTCGGCGGCGGCGGGGGCCGTTCTTCCGGCGGCTTCGGAGGCGGAGGTTTCAGCGGCGGAGGCGGCGGCTTTGGCGGCGGAGGCGCCGGCGGCCGTTGGTGATTAAACCACGTCCCTAAACATCATGGGCCTCTTCTCCTCCCTTCCCCCCATCGACCACGCCCGCGTGGAAACCGCCGTCGCCGCCGCGGAGCGCCGCACCTCGGGCGAGATTCGCGTGCTCGTCTCCCGCGCCGCCGTGGAAGACCCCGTGGCCGAGGCGCAAAAACACTTCGCCCGCCTCGGCATGCACGCCACCGCCGCGCGTAACGGCGTGCTCATTCTCCTCGCCCCGCGCTCCCGCGCCTACGCCGTGATCGGCGACCGCGCCATCCACGAAAAATGCGGCGACGCCTTCTGGACCGAACTCGCCGCCGCCATGGGCGACGCCTTCAAGCGCGGCGATTTCACCGCCGGCCTCGTGCTCGGCGTGGAGCGGGCGGGCGAACTGCTCGCCGCCCACTTCCCGCGCCAGTCGGATGATCGCAACGAACTCTCCGACCAGGTGGAGACGATCTAGTCGAGACGCTCGAAAAACCTTCCGCCCGCGAGCCGTCTAAGCCTCAAACCAGCGCAGGCTCGCCCGTCCACTCGCGCGCCACTTCCGCGGCGGCCTGGTCGAGATCGCGCTCGAGCACGTCGGCCAGCGCGCGGAAATAAGCCACCGCGTCCTCGCGCTTGTTGCGCTCCAGCCAGCGATGCCCGCCGGGCAAGGCCGCCAACACGCGCGGATCGCTCAGATCTTCGAGATGCTTCAGGTCGGCGCGGTCGAGCCCGAGTTCGCGCAGGCGATCGAGCACATACTCCAGCTTCAGCCCCGTGCCGGCGCAGTAGTCCTCGGGAATCTCGCTCCACTCCAAGAGCTCGCACGACGAGGCGGCGTGAATCTCGGCCGGCGTCAGGCGAGTGACGGTTTGCACGAGGTGCCCGCAGTTGCAGCGGCCGAAGTGCGACCACTGGTAGTCGGCGCCCGACTCGATGCGGGCGGCCGTCTCGCGAAGCACGTTAACCAAAGCGCGGCTGGGAATAGGCATGACGCTGCGCAAGGAAACGGGATGCGCGCGCCGCGCAAGTCACCCCTTCACCTCGAAGCGATACCGCCCCGCCTCCAGAGCCAGCACCAGCGCCTCCGCCTCCCGGCGCAACTGCTTCACGCCCTTGGCTTTTTCCAGCGCGTCCCCGGACTCGGTCACGCGCGCGCCGGCCGGCGCCGGCACCCACGCCGTCGCCGTCGTGTTGGCCGGCACCTCGACGTCCCACACGAAAACTCCGCCCTTCGCCTTGCGCCAGGCGCTGGCCGCCCGGCCGTGGCGCGTATCCGTCCAGGCCGACGCGTGATCCAAGCCCTCCGACGGCGGACGCGGCCGCAAGAGGATGCGCTTGTAGCCCGGCCCCTCCGGATCGGGCGCCACGCCCGCCACGACCGAGGTCAGCCAGTCGCCGATCGCGCCGTAGGCGTAGTGGTTGAACGAATTCATGCCCTTGTCCTGAAAACCCTTCTCGGCCGTCCAGCCATCCCAGCGCTCCCAGATCGTCGTCGCGCCCTGCGTGACCGCGTAGAGCCACGAGGGCCACTTCTTCTGAAACAACAGCCGATACGCCACGTCGAGGTGGCCCGTCTCCGTGAGCACGAAGGGCAGATACGAGGTGCCGACGAAACCGGTCGAGAGCAGGTCGCCGCGCTTGCGGATGTCGCGCACCAACTCGGCCGCCGCCTTGGCGCGGAGATTTTCCGGCAACAAATCGAAGTGCAGCGCGAGCACGTAGCTCGTCTGGGTCTGGCCGGCCACGAGTCCGGCCGGCGTCACGTAGCGGCGCTGGAACGCGCGCTTCACCCGCTCCGCCAGCTTGGCGAAACGCACCGCGTCGCGCGTCTTGCCCAGCCTCGCGGCGATCTTAGCCATCAGGGCCGCGTCGTGCGCGAAAAACGCCGTGCCGATCAGGTCCTTCGCCGTTCCTCCCTCGGTCTTGCCGCTGCCGTCGAGCGCGAGCCAGTCGCCGAAACCGCCCCACTCCACCGCGTCGGGATGCACGCGCACCAGTTCGCGCGTTTTGGGGCCGTTCTCCAGGTAACCGAGGAACCGCGCCATCGTGTCGTATTCGCGCTCCAGGATGGCGGCGTCGCCATAGCGCTCGTGGATGGCCCACGGGCACAGCACCACCGCGTCCGCCCAGGCCGGGCCGCCCTCGTCTCCGGCGAAGCCTCGATCCGGCGCCACCGGCGGCACGCTGCCGTCCGCTTTTTGGGTGTCCGCTAGATCGCGCGCCCACTTGTGGAAAAACGCCGCCACGTCGCGATTCCACGCCGCCGTGCGCACGAAGACCTGCGCGTCGCCGGTCCAGCCGAGCCGCTCGTCGCGCTGAGGGCAGTCGGTGGGGATCTCCACGAAGTTTCCGCGCTGCCCCCAGTCGATGTTGCGCTGGAGCTGGTTCAACAACGGGTCGGAGCACGCGAAATCGCCCGTGCGCGGCGTGTCGCTGTGCAACACCACCGCCTCGCAGGTCGTCTTGTCCGCCTGGTCCAGCCCCGTGAGTTCGACGTAGCGAAAGCCATGGAAAGTGAAGCGCGGCTCCCACGTCTCGCCCTCCGGCGCGCCGCGCAGCGTGTAAGAATCGGTCTGCGCCGCCGAGCGCAGGTTCTCGGTGTAGAGCCTGCCATCGGGCTGCAACACCTCGGCATGACGCAGCCGCACCACGGTGCCGGCCGCCCCGCGCACGCGCAGCCGCGCGCGTCCCACCAGGTTCTGGCCGAAATCGAAAATCCAGCCCGGCTTGGGCCAGCCTTCGAAACGCTTCGGCTCCGCCACGGGCTTGAGTGTCTCGTGCGCCAGCACCGGCGGCCCGAGCCGAAAGCAGGGCGTAGGGCCGGACTCCGCGCGCACCAGCACCGTCCCCCAGCCGGCATCGCCCTCCGTCGCCGCGCCGGCTTCGCACCAGCCGGGCAGCTCGCGCCGCGCGTCATAGATTTCGCCCATCAGCAGATCGTTGGAAAGAATGGGGCCGAAGCGGCCCGTCCACGTCTCGTCGCTGGTGAAACGCTCCGCCGAACCATCCGCGTAAACCACCTCCAACTGCGCGAGCAACCAGGGCCGGTCGCCGTAGATGTTGCGTCCCTTCCAGCACACGTGACCGCAATACCAGCCGTCGCCGAGAATGGCGCCCATGGCGTTTTCCCCCGCGCGCAGCGCCTGCGTCACATCGTGCACCTGATAAGGCACGCGCTTGGCGTAGTCGGTCCAGCCCGGCGCCAGTTCCTCCGCGCCCACCCGTTTTCCGTTCAGCCAAAACTCATAGAGTCCGAGCGCGCTCACATACAGCCGCGCCGCAGCCAGCCGACCGCGCAGGGAAAACCCTTTGCGCAAAAACGGCGAAGGCGTGCCGCGATCCGGCGCGCCCGCCGACAGGTCCAGCCCTATCCAGCGCGCGGACCAATCTTGCGGACTCAACAAACCCATCTCCCAAAACGCCGGCGCGGACTCGGCCCGCGCGCCCGCCTCGTCCCACGCCTCGACCGTCCACCAGACCCGCGCGCGAGACGACAAGGGGCGGCCCGCGTAGCGGATTCCCTGCGTGAGGTCGGACTCCACGCGGCCGCTGTCCCACAAATCGTTCGCGCCGCGCGTCGTGCCCGCGCGCACGCGATAGGCGGTCTGCCTCGCGCCGCGCCGCCCGCCGGCGTCGATGCGCCAGCCCAGCCTCGGCTCAAGGTTCTCCAGCCCGACCGGCGCGACGAGCTGGTCGCAGCGCAGATCCAACACACGCAGACCGGCGGCGACTCGGACTTGGCGAACAGAGGCGGCTTTCGACAGGGATTTTTTGGAGATCATGGGGATTTGATGAAGCATAGCCTTTACCATAGGACTGTCTTGAACGTTTCGCGCATTTGCTGGAATCTACGGCGCATCGCACGCACGCCATGCGCCCGACCCACACCATCGACCAGGATTTTGTCCGGCTGGGCGCCCGCCAGCCGGTGCGCGTGCAGTTGCTCGACCCGCATGGCGATGCCCGGCCCCACGATCACGAGTTTCACGAGATCGCCTTCGTGCTTCGCGGCTCGCTCCGCCACCGCTGGGGCGACGGAGAGGAGACGCTGCGCGCCGGCGACGTGCTCATCCTCACGCCGCGTTGCGTCCACGCCTACGACCGGCCGCGGAATTGCGCCGTCATCAATCTCTACTACCTGGCGGACTGGTTTCTGGGCCGCCCCTCCGCCTTGCATGCCGTGCCCGGCCTCGCGCCGATCTTTTTTGGCGCGGCGCTCTATCACGACCCCGGGCTTCCCCGCCGTGTCCGCCTCAACGTCGCGGACGCGCCGTTCGCCCGGGTGAGACGCGAGCTGGAGGACCTGCTGGCCGCCGACCGCGAAAGACGCTCCGGCCTCTACCATGAGGCGGCGTTTTTCAAGATCCTCGACGAACTCTCCCTCGTCCTTCGCGCCGCCGACCCCGAGCAAACCGTCCAAGGCCTGCCCCCCGACGACACGCAGCGCGGCCTGCGTCACCTGGAGTTGCTGGCCGCGCGCAGACAGCCTTTCTCCGCCGCCGTCGCAGCCCGGGCCGCGGGTTGGTCCTCGGCCCACTTCGCGCGCCGCGTGCGGGAGGCCACCGGCCTCTCTCCGCGCGCCTACTTTCAGCGCCAGCGCATCCACCTCGTCTGCCGCAAGCTGCTCGCCGGTTCGGCGTCCGTGGCGGAGATCGCGCACGAGTTCGGCTACGCGGACGCCGCCCACTTGAACCGCCACTTCCGCGCCTGGCGCGGGCTCACGCCCACCGAATACCGCCGGCGCTACGTCTGACGCGGAAGACTACTTGCGGAACAAGTCGCCCAGGGCGCCGAGCGACTTGAGCGGGGCGCCTTTGCCCTTCGCCGCGGTCGTGGGCAAGACCGCCAGCGGCGTGGGCGCGGGCTTGGCCGGCGCGGTCGCCGTGCCCTTTTCCGGCGCGCCCGCGAGGCCGGGCGCGGTGGCAAACTCGCGCTCAAGACGCTGCGGACTCACCGCCTCGGCCGTGCCGAGTTCCTGCGCAAAGAGGCTCACCCGATACTCCTCGACCAACCAGTAGCGCGCATCGCTTCTCGGCAGCGCGCGCTGCCGGGCCAGCCAGGGCGCCAGCGCGCGGGAACGCTCCGCTTCCTTGCCGGGATTCTGACGCCAGCGATCGGCGCGCAGTTTCAGGCCCTTCAGGTAACGGACCACGTGCGGCGCGCGCGCAAAGTCGATCTCGCGCAGCAGCGTCTTCGGCACGAGCTGCGCCAAATCGCTCGCCAGCGTGGGATAGGGATTGGGAAACGCCTCCAGCGTCGCGCGGATCGCAAACAGCTCCTTGAGCGTGGCGCACAACTTCGGCCCGCTGGTGCGCAGGTCGTGACGCGCCTGCGTGAGCGCCGCCGAGAACGCCTTCTGCGTCGGCTCGGCCACGCGCGAGGGCGAGCAGAGCCAGCGCTGCAGCAACGCGGCCGCGTCCTCGGTGAGCTGGTTGAGCGAGCAATAGGTCGCCAGCAGCGCGCCGACTTCGCGCAGACCGCGCAATTCCTTGTGCAGATTGACCAGCTCGTGGCGCAACTCGAGTTCGAGCAGGCGTCCGAGGCCGATACGCGTCTGCGCCGCGGCCTCCTCCTCGCTTTTCGCGAGGCGCAGCGCCACGCCGCTAACGCCCATCTTGAGCGCCGGCCAGGCGTGGATGGTCACGCCCGACAAGGTGCACACCTCCACGCGCTCGGGAAGGCGTTCGCCGAAAGTCCACGCCGATTGCTCCGGCTTTTCCCACCTCTCGCGCGCCCGCGCCCAGGCGCTAGGCGCGTCTTGCGCCACCTTCGCGCTCTTCTCGCGCTGGTGCTCGGCGAGCAGGCGCTTCACCTCGTCGAGCTCGCGCGCGGCGCAGATCTCGCGGCCCTTCTCGTCCACCACGCGCACGCGGACCAGCAGATGCTCGGGCAGAGGCTTTTCCGCCCAGGCGGAGGCGTCGATTTTTATCGGGAAACGCTCCCCCACGCAGGCCGCCAGCGCCTCGGGCAGCGGCTCTCGGCGGTCGGTGAGCCGGTCGCGCGCGGCCACGGCGGCGGCGAGTTGTTTCACCGTTTCGGCCAACGGGACGAAGAGGCGGCGCGCCTCCTTCGGCAACGAAGACAAGTAGTGCTCCACCTTTTGCTCGAGGTGTCCGGGGACGGCCCAGTCGAGCGCTATGGGCGTGAGACGCTCGGCCTCGGCGGGCCCGACTTCCAGGGTGACGCCGTCGTCGAGTTGTCCGGGACGATAGTGATAGGTGAGCGGCAGCACGCTGGTGCCGATGGGGAGCGCGGCGGGAAACGCCTTTTCGTCGACCGCGATGGTCGAAGGGTCGCGCAGATCCTCCTTCTCCAGCATGAGGAAGCGCGGATATTTGCCGCGGCGCTCGCGCACAAGGGCCACGAGATCCTGCACGGCGGACACGCCGTCCTCGGGCGCGTCGCTCGCGCGGCCGGGCTGGAGTCGCGCGGCGTAGAAGCGGTAGAGCGCGTCGTCGAGGTTGAGGAAACCGGTGTCGCGGGCGCGGGTGAGCAGGTGCTCCAGCTCGTCGAGCACGCCGCGGTTGTGCGCGAGGAAATCGAGCGGCCAGGTGATGGTGTCGTTCACCAGCGCCTCGCGGATGAAAATCTCCGTCGCATGGGCGGGGTTTATCTTTCCGTAGGAGACGGCGCGGTTCTCCAGCTCGAGGCCGTAGAGACGCGTGCGCTGCTTCACCATCACGCGACCGGCGTCCTGGTTCCAAAAGGGTTCGCTGTGCGCGACCTTCACGAGGTGGCGGCCGAGATCGAGCGCCCACGCGGGGTCGAGCTTGGCGACGGTGCGCGCGTAGAGCCGCGAGGTCTCCATGATCTCCGCGGCCATGATCCACTTCGCCGCCTTGGGAGCGGACGCTTTCTGACCGCCGCCCTGGCCGGGCTTCTTTTGTTTGTCCTCGCGGACGTTGAGCGCGGAACCGGGAAAAATCGCGATGCGGCGGTCATGCGTGGCCTTGTAGCCGCCGTTCTCCTCGTCGCGCGCGGCGATGTTGCCGAGGAGGCCCGACAAGATACTGCGATGGATCGAGCGATACGCGGGCGTGCCGAAGGCGAGTTTCTCCGCCGTCGGGTCGGCCGGCGCCACGCCATCGCAGACCGAGCTCATCTGGAAATCGCGGCGCGATTCCAGCACGTCGAGCAACTGCGAGTGGATGTCGCGCCATTCCCGGATGCGCGTGTAGCTGAGGAAGTGCTCGCGGCAGAATTTCCGCAGGCGCGACTGCGAGAGGCGCTCCAGCTCGTCGTGAAAGGCCTCCCAGATGGCGAGAAGCGTGAGAAAATCCGAGTCGGGATGAACGAAGCGCCGGTGGGCGGCGTCGGCCTTTTCTCGGGCGTCGAGCGGGCGCTCGCGCGGGTCCTGAATCGAAAGGCCGGCGGCGATGATCATCACCTCGTGGAGGGCCTTCTCCTCGCGCGCCTGGAGGATCATGCGCCCCACCGTCGGATCGACGGGCAGGCGGGCCAGCTCGCGACCGAGCGGCGTGAGCGGGCGCGACGCGGCGCTTTCGGGCGCGTCGGCGTCGAGCGCGCCGAGCTCCTCGAGCAAGGCGTAGCCGGAGCGGATGGACTTCGCCGCCGGCATGTTGATGAACGGGAAGCGCTCGATGTCGCCGAGGCCGAAAGCCTTCAGCCGCAGGATGACGTCGGCGAGGTTGGCGCGCTGGATCTCGGGCTGGGCGAAGCGCGGGCGCGCGTTGAAATCCTCCTCCGAGTAGAGCCGCACGCACACGCCCTCGGCCACGCGGCCGGCGCGGCCCTTGCGCTGATCGCAGCTCGACTGGGCGACTTCCTCGATCGGCAGGCGCCGGGTGCGCGCCGTGGGCACGTAGCGCGAGACGCGCGCGAGGCCGGTGTCCACGACGTAGCGGATGCCCGGCAAGGTGAGCGAGGTCTCGGCGATGTTGGTCGCGACGATGATCTTGCGGCGGCGGGAACCGCCGAAAATGCGCTGCTGCTCGGCCTGGGAGAGGCGGCCGAAGAGCGGGATCACCTCGGCGGAGCGGTGGCGGCCCTCGAGGATCTCGCAGCATTCGCGGATATCGCGCTCGGCGGGCATGAAG
>JAIXVY010000312.1 GCA_027482505.1 Opitutaceae bacterium
CGGGCCGCTGGGTAAGGGCGGCATGGGGGTGGTGTATCTCGCGCGCCAGACGGCCCTGGATCGGCGGGTGGCGTTGAAGCTTCTGGCCCCGGAGCGGTGCGACGACCCCGTTTTCGCGGCGCGCTTTGCCACGGAAGCGCAGGCGCAGGCCCGGCTGCATCATCCGCATATCGTGGCGGTGCATGACTTCGGGCGGGCGGGCGGGTTTTATTATCTGCTGATGGAGTATGTGGACGGCGTCAGCCTGCGCCGAATGGAGCAGGCCGGGCGACTCTCGCCCGCGGAGGCGCTGGCCATCGTGCCGCAGATCTGCGACGCGCTCCAATATGCGCATGAACAGGGGGTGGTGCATCGCGACATCAAGCCCGAGAACATTCTCGTGGATCGCGCGGGCCGGGTGAAGGTGGCGGATTTCGGGCTGGCGCGGCTGGCGGCGGCGTCCGCGGAAAAAGAGGAGTCGGACGTGGTGATGGGCACCCCGGGCTACATGGCGCCCGAGCAGCGGGAGAATCCGGGGTTGGTCGACCACCGGGCCGACATCTACGCGCTGGGCGCGGTGTTTTACGAGATGCTGACCGGCAGTCGGCCCGCCTCGCCCGTCGCCTCGCCTTCGCGTCAGGTGCGGATCGACGTGCGCTTGGACGAGGTGGTGCTCAGGGCCTTGGAAAAGGAGCCGGAGCGGCGCTGGCAGCAGGCGAGCGAGGTGAAGACCAGACTGGAGACGATAAGCTCCGCGCCTCCGCAAAATCGGACGGCGTCCATGCGCCCGGGCGCCCGGGTCGCCCTGGCGGTGGGCGGCGCGTGCATCGCGGGCCTGGTCGTGTGGCTGAGCGGGCGGGCGCAGAATCCGGCGGCGAGGGCGAGTTCGGCTTCGCCGGCGACAGCGGTGAAGTCCGCAAAACAGGGCGCCACAGGCGAACTGGTGGAGCTCACGGCGCATTTCACGCCGAGAAAATTTGGCGAAAAGGATGTGGGCCGCGCGTTGGAAACCCTCTCTGGCGACGTCGTGTTCGACGGGTTGCGCTTTCGAGTGGACGGCCAGATCACGCTGGCGGGCGACGAATTCAAGAAACGTAATTCGAACGAAGGCTATCCGGCGGAGGTGAAGGGAATCGCGCTCGGCGGAAGATATTTCGACGAGCTGCATCTATTGCATGTCACGTATTGGGAGAATCCGCACGGGGAGCGGGTCGCCACGGTGCGCTTGCGCTACGAGAGCGGGGGAACGGCGGAGTTTCCGCTGCGCTATGGCGTCGAAGTGCGAGATTGGTCCAAGCGGAACTCGGAGGAGCGCGAACGACTGGAGGACCCGGCAAGCAAGATCGTGGCGCGGGATCTGAGGCGCAACCAGCACCAGGCCACGACGCGCATCACGAAAACGCGGCTCGTGAATCCGAGGCCCGGGGAGCCGGTTCGGGAAATGGAGCTGCTCGCGGCGCCCGGACTCGCCAGCTACTCTCTGCTGGCGGCCACCACGGCGAAGAGCGATCCGCGACGCGAGGTGACGCCGGGAGCGCCTTTCGATCAGGCGGAACAAGCGTTTGAGCGGGAGATGCTGGTGAAGGTGGTCGACCGAGAAACCGGCGCTCCACTGGCCGGCCAGTTAATCGCGGTCGGCGGAGATTTCTCGAATGCAAATGTGATGGCGGAACCGGTGCGCACCGACGGAAGGGGCGAGGCGCGGGTCCGGTATCCATGGAGGGATTCCTTGCGCACGTGGCGGCTCAACCTTTGGCTGCGTGGCGAGGGCGGAACCTTCGGCGCGTGGATGTCGTGGAAAATCAACTACCCTCGGACCGCCTACTTTTTTGTCGGATCGGGAAGGCGGTCCGATGGCGGGCTCGAGCGACTGGACGAGGCATTGCCGGCGTGGCGGCGGCCCTTGGCGCTGGAGTTGCTCGCCGAGCTGGGACGCAATGCGATCTCGCCCACGCTGCCTGATGCGACCGGCAGGATCATTATGAACAATGAGCGGGCTTGGGACGACCTTGGATCCTTGGCGCAAGGCACGCGCGGCGCCGTTTTCTTCAAGGCGGCGACGATCGAGGAGGGCGGGCCCGAGGGGACGGATTATCAGAACCTGGAGCTTCGAGATGACGGCGCCTACGCCGCGTTGCATGGAGCCAAGGAAACGGCGAAGAAATCTTTTCTCGATTGGATGTGGGGTCAGGTCGAGCCCAACGCGGACCCGCTCGGGGACTGGAAGATCGAGACACGGCAACCGCCTGAAGCGTTCAGGCCGCTTGCCGAGGCGGAATTGGCGGCGGCGATCGATGCCGTCCACGCCGCTCTGAACGGAAAGCCCTTTATGGACGAGATCGCTTCGGCCGCGGAGCCGGGGGATTTGGCACGCCGGGCGGCGGTCGACTCTCTTCTGGAGCTTTTGCGTGGCACAGCCCTCGATCACTGGCGGGGGACAAACTCCTGGATAATAATAGGCAAAGAAGAGCCGATCGCCGCATCGGTGCATACTCACGATCTGCTTGTTGCGCGAATAGCCGAGTTGGCCAAGCGCGGCGCCGTGGTGGACATCAGGCTAAGGAACCAAGAAAGATTCAGCATACGCTCCTCCATCGTGCGGTGGTTGTTGGAGGCACGGAAAACGGGGGAACTGGCGAGCATCTTGGCGGCGGCAGGCAACGCGGGCATGACCGCGCGCAGTTTGGACGGCGAAGCGCAGCCGTGAGGAGCCGACCGTAAAAATCCCCGTTGGAAACGAACTTCGCTCAACGGATCTCCATGGTTTTTGGCCGCCTTGCCTGGTTCGCGAAAGGCAAGGCGCCGACCATGCGGATGGCCTGATTTGAAGTGCTCGATGTCAGCGCTCCACCGTCGCGGCGAGGAGGCCGATGACGACCTCGTTTGCGAGGGCTCGGACGGTGAGGCTGCGGAGCTCTTTCGACGGATCTAGCGGCAGGGCGAGCACGGTGGCGGCGCCGCCGGGAACGACCGCCTTCGTGCGGGTGAAGTCGGCGGGCGTGGTGACGCGTATGCGGCCGGTTTTCAGGTCGATGCGGACAGGCGTGGGTTCGGGGCGGTCAAAGGCGCGGCCGTCGATGAAGTAGTCCTGGTCGATGGGCCACCAGGTGGTCGGGTTGTGGAGCGGGAGGCGCGCGGTCGAGCCGTCGGCGTAGGCCGCGACGACCTCGCCGTTGTCGAGACGGCTTTGCATCCAATTGGTCGAGCCGGCCATGAGCAGGTGCACGCGGCGGGCGCGGCCCGAGAGCGGGGCGC
>JAIXVY010000329.1 GCA_027482505.1 Opitutaceae bacterium
CCGCGCCCGAGACGACGGTGACCGAGCCCGCGGAGACGCGGCCGGCGGCGTCTGCCGCCGCGCTGTTGGCGGGCAGGGTCCAGCGCAGGCGCGCGCCGTTGGCGTAAGAGAGGACGCCTCCTATCGTTTGCACGCCGGCCGGTGCGCCGGGCGAATGAATGGCGCCGGATGCGAGACTGACCGCGCCCTGGATCGAGCCCGAGCCGGAAAGCGTGGCTCCGGTGGCGACGGAGACCGGACCGGCGAGCGAGCCGGTCACGCGCAGACCGCCGGCGCTCACGGTGGTCGCGCCGGTGTGGGTGTTGGCTCCGGAAAGCGTGAGCGTGCCCGCGCCGCGTTTGGTGAGCGCGAGCACCTGGCCGGATGCGCCGTTTTGCAGGGAGCCGGCGAAGGTGGAGTCGGCCGATCCGCCGGTGGTGAGCGTGGCGGTGCCCGCCGCGAGCGTGGTGATCACGCCGCCGGAGCCGGAGAGGCGTCCGACGGTCGGGCTGAAGCCGGCGAGGTTGAGCACGCCGCCGTTGACAGCGAGGTTGCCGTTCGCGGCGCCGAGGGCGGCGGCGTTGCCGAGCTGGAGCGCGCCGGCCTGGAGCGTGGTGCCGCCCGAGTAGGTGTTGGCGCCGGAGAGGATGATCGTGCCGGTCGGGTTGGCGCCCTCGGCGAAGGTCAGGCCTCGCGTGCCGGAGATCGCGCCGGTGAAGGCGGAGGTGGCGGTGGCCTGCGCGTCGGGGTTGGCGGAGGTGACGACGCTGTCGTTGGCGAGGGTGACCGCGCCGCCGAAGTTCGTGTTGCGCCCGAGGGTGAAGGCGCCGTTCAGCACGACGGCGTTCGCCAAGGTGCGCGTGGCGCCGGAGGCGCGGATGTCGCCGCCGTGGATGCGCAGGACGCCGGAGCCGAGGGCGTTGTCGATCGCGAGCCGGAGCGAGCCGGAGACAAGGTGAACGCCGCCGGTGAAGGTGTTGGCCCCGGCGAGCACGACGGCGTTGTTGCCCGCGATGGTGACGATGCCCGCGCCGCCCGAGCCGTCCTTGATGAAGCTGTGGAAGACGAGGTCCGCGGTCATGGGGGCGAGGACGAGCTCGTTATTCGCGCCGACGAGGATGCCGAAGGAGAAGTCGTTGGTGACGTTGGCGCCCGGGTTGCCGAGAGTGAGCGCGCCGGAGCCGGCGTTCATCAGGCCGTTGAGCGCGAGAAGATCGCCGCCGTTGTTGCCGGGCTGGCGTGCCCCAACGCCGGTGTAGCGCAGGGTGTTGATGCTGCGCAGAAGCCCGGTGGCGCCGAGGGTGCCGGCGGCGTTGAGGTCGTAGTTGAGCGTGCCCGTTCCGCCGGAGGGAATTCCGCCCCAGGCGGTGGTGGCGGTTTGCGAGGTGGCGGAGACGTAGGGGACGAGGTTGTTGGACGCGTCCTTGAACGCGTAGGCGTGGCCGGTGGCGGAGCTGTTGGCGGCGACGCCGGAACTTTTCACGACTGCCCAGGGGCCGACGATGCCGTTGACGTTGGCCACGGCGCTCGCGGTCACCGCGCCCGTGCCGGCGGTCTTGTCGATCACGAGGACGGAGCCCGCGCCCCGAGAGAGCGCTCCGGAGAGGGAGAAGGCGCGGCCGGCGGCGACGCTCCACGCCTGCTGGCCGGAGGCGAGGGAGAGGCCGGAGGCGACGGAGAGATTCTGGGTGGCGGAGGACAGGTCCACGCCGCCGGCGCCGAGCGTGAGTGTATTGCCCGCGCTGATACTCACGGCGCCGCCGGTGGCGCCGACGACGAGGCCGTTGAGGGCAAGGTTTCCGCCGAGGGCGACGGAATTGGCGCCCGCGAGACCTTTCCACCTCGCGCTATCCCAGGCGGTCGGGAGGATGGCTCCGGCCCAGCTGCCGGCCTGGTTGAGGGCGAGCGTGTTGTCGGCCTTGTCGACGATGGAAGGCGCGCGGGGCGTCGCGACGATCTCGGCGGAGGCGTCGCTCTCGCCGAAGGCGTTCACGGCCGCCACGACATAGTAGTAGGTCGTGCCGTTGGCTACGGAGTTGTCGACGTAGGGCATGGCCGAGACGTCGGCGGCGACCGTTTCGTAGGGGCCGCCAGCGGCGGCGGAGCGCCGGATGGTGTAGGAGACCGCGCCGGAGGAGGGCGTCCAGGAGAGCGTCACCGCGCCGGGCGAGGGGGAGGCGGCGAGCGCGGTGGGAGCTGCGGGCGGGGTCGAGCCGAGCGGGTAGAACACCACCGAGACGCCGGTGGCGCTTTGCTGAAGGTGGAAGGAGCCGTAGGCCGAGACGGCGCGGCCGCCGGAGTCGGCGCTGACGCCGCCGAGCGTGAATTGTCCGCTGAGCGCGGTCGCGCTCACGAGGGGCCAGACGCGTATCTGCGTCCAGAAGGCGTTGGTGAAATCGACCGTGCTGCCGGGGCCGTTGAGGGTGAGATTGACGGCGGCGCCGCCGGTCACGGAGACGGATTGCGCGGCGACGCGGTTCGAGTTGGTCGAGGCGACGGTGTTGGCGGCGAGGTTCCAGTTCAGCCGCGAGGCGGAGCCGTAGGCGAGAGTGCCGGTGAAAGTCTGCGCGCCGGTGGCGTTTGAGGCGCCTGGGGTGTGGTTGCCGTTGATGGTGGTCGCCGCGGCGCTGGAGCCCGAGCCGGCGAAGGTGGTGCCGGCGGCGGTGATCAGGGAACCCGTCCCGGAGAAGCTGCCGTCCAGGCGAAGCGTGCCTCCGGAGAGCGTGGTGGCGCCGTCGTGGCTGCACGCGCCGGAGAGGACGAGGGTGCCGGCGCCGAGTTTCACGAGAGCGAGCGAGTCGGCGCTGCCTTCGGCGATGGCGCCGGTCACGGTGGTGTTGCCCGCGCCTTGGAAGGCGAGGGTGCGGTTGCCGGTTGCGGCGGAGCCGATGTCGGCGTTGAAGGTGAGCGTGCCGGCGTCGGATTGGACGAAGTAGTTCGAGCCTCCGGCGTTGAGGGTGAGGCCGCGCAGGGTGTTTGCGCCGGCGAGATTCTGGATGGCGGACGACGAGCCGTTGCGGCCGGCGAGGAAAACGCGCGGCAGCGTGATGCCGCCGGCGCTGCCGTCGAGCTGCAGGCGCGAGCTGCCGGAGGTGTTGTTGTTGATGAAGACCGGGCCGCCGGCGTTGGCCAGGACCTGGTTGTTGACGACGCGCACGGCTCCGTCGTCGGCGGACGTGCTGCCGGAGTCGACGTAGAGCGCGCCGCGGAAAGTGGAGCCCGGGCTGTTGAGGATGAGCGTGCCCGGGCCGCTTTTGCCGATGGCGCCGGCGACGACGGAGCCGCCTAGATCGCGGGAGTAGAGCGGACTGGAGAGGGTGAGGGCGCCGCCGGCGGCGACGTTGAAAACCCCGCCGTTGATGTCGAAGAGGATGCCGCGATTGGGATCGTCGATGGCCTGGGTGCCGGAGACCTGGATGGTGCCGCGGTTCAGCGTGAGCTGATCGGTGACGAGCGAGGCGGGGTTGGGGCCGAGGCGGGCTTCGGAGTCGATGGAAAGGACGCCGGAGCGGCCGTCGCCGACGAGAATCTTGCCGGCGAAGGCGGTGTTGTTGCCGGAGAGCGTGACGGGGTTGTTGACGAAGACGAGGGGCTTGGCGCCGGAGAGCGCGGCCGAGAGGATGATGGGGCCGTTGGCGGCGCGCACGGTGGCGTCGTCGGTCTCGACGGTGAGGTTGCCGGAGAGCGTCCAGGTGCCGGAGCCGGCGTGGATGAGCTCGGGCGAGCCGGCGAGCCGCAGGTCGTTGATGGTTAGAGCTGCGCTGGCGGTGCCTTTCCAAGTGAGGCTGCCGCCGCTGATCTTCAGGGATTTTCCGGAGAAGGAACGAGACACCGTGTCGGCCGGGGTGCGCAGGCGGAAGTTGGCGGTTTCGTAGCTCTTTTCGGCGCTCGGGGCGAGGCCGTCGCTCCACCGACCGGTGGCGTTGAAAGAGGCCAGGCCGAGGGGATCGTCGGCGGTGAGATTGACGTCCGAGCTTTGGCGGTTGGGGCCCAGGGCGTAGTTGGCGAGGATCTCGTCGCGGGTGAGGGCGACGTTGCTGACGCGGACCTCGGCGTATTCGCAGTTGGCGAAGGCGTCGGCGGCGTAGGCGGAGCGGCCGAGCCAGTTGTTCACATCGGGAAACGCGGAGAGCGGGTAGGCGACATCTAGCCAGGCGACGGCGTCGCCGTCGCGATACCAGGTCCAACGGCGCCCGCCGGCGCCGTTGTCGGCGAAGGTGATGGCGTAGTGGCGGAGGACGCCGGCGGTTGTGGGCAGGCCGCTGTCGAGCGTGACGGTGGCGCCGCCCACGACCGACTCGAAGCGCTGGGTGGCGAGCGAAGAGCCGTTGGCGGTGCTGAGCGTGAGGTAGTTCGCGGTGCCGTTGTTGAAGTCGAGCAGGCGGCTCCAGCTCTGAAAAGCGAGGGGAGTCGCCCAGATCTCGATGGTGGCGTTGGCGTAGCCCGAGACGATGCCGGACGGGAGCTGAAGGTAGGCGGCGCCGCTGCCGGCCGCGCCGCCGGGAAGGCGGAGGCCGGAGCCGGTAAAAACGGCGCCCGAGCCCTGCACGGTGGCGAGAGCTGCACCCGAGACGGTGTCGATCAGCGTGGTGCCGGAGGGCGCGGAGCCCGCGGCGGCTTGGTTGAACGCCCAGCGTCTGACGACGTTGGAAAGCCGGGGCGCGGCGACGACGCGCGAGTAACGATCTGCGACACCCTGGGCGGTGGTGCTGATGAGGAGGGAGTTGTCGCCGCCGTTGACCGCGTCGCCCAGGCAGCTGCCTTCGCCGACGAGAC
This sequence comes from Opitutaceae bacterium, assembly GCA_027482505.1. Lineage (GTDB taxonomy): Bacteria > Verrucomicrobiota > Verrucomicrobiia > Opitutales > Opitutaceae > IMCC26134_A. The sequence goes on from JAIXVY010000329.1 coordinate 4,756, forward strand.
GCACGCCGTTGAGCCAGATGTTGGAGTTGCTGTAGTAGCCCTGGGCACCGCCGCCGCAGTAGTTGTGCATCATGACGGTCTTGGGTTCGAGGCGGCCGCCGCGGTGGTCGCAGCCGTAGTTGTGGCCGGCGAGTTCGTGCGCGACGACGGTGGACCAGAACTGGCCGGGATCGAAGGCCGAGTAGCGGCCGGGCTGCTGGGCGACTGCGGCGGCGCCGTCGCTGGTGGAGACGCAGAGGAAGGTGACGAGATCGGCGCCGCGGGCGTTGCCGGCGTCGACCACGTCGGAAAGCCGCGAATCATAGTTCGCCATCCAGCCGATGAAGCCGCCCTTGCTGGTGGTTTGATAGCTGTAGTTGGCGGCCTGGTGGTAGCCGACGATGCGGACGCGGGCGCCGGTGCCGCAGCGTTCGTTGATGGCGTTGGAGCCGGCGACGGCGTTGGCGGCGAGCACCTGGACGTTGTCGTGGCCGCCGGCGGAGGCGGTGTAGGTCTGGTCGTAGGCGACGAGCAGGTCTGCTTCGGCGGCGGCGCGGGCGAAGCGGGCGGAGAAGAGGAGGGCCAGGACGGAAAACGCGACGCAGGCGAGGCGGGCGGAGGTCGCGGGGCGGGGGGCGTTCATTCGGCGGCTTTTGGGGTTTCTCCGGTGCGGATCGGCTCGCCTCCGGGGATGGAAAGGTAGGTGTCGGGGACGAAGCTGGAGAGGATGATCTCCCCCGGCTCGCGCGGGTGACCCTGAAGAAAAGTGCCGTCCTCGGGAGAGACGACGGTGAAGGCCTCGCGGCCCTGCTTGAAGGCGATGGTGACGAGCGATTCGCCAAGGCCCGGCAGTCGGCCGGTGAGGGTGCCGGACAGACCGGAGGCTTCGAGGTCGGCGCGCATAACCTCGACCTCGAGTTCTCGTCCGTCGAAGCCCGGCAGGGTGAAGGCGCGAAGGGTTTCGCCCGCGGCGCGAGCCCGCTCGACGGCGATGAAGACGGGTTCCTTGCGGTAGACGAGCTGACGGCCGGTGATGCGCGGGTTTTCTTCCAACAGTCTGCGTTCCTCCCACTCGTTGTGCGCGATCTTGCGAACGACCTCCGGCGCGCGGGCGTCCTCGGCGGTCCACGCGTGGGCGGCGCTTTCCTTGACGACGGCGAGCGGACGCAGCGCGACGCCAGGCGCGGGTGCGGACGGCGGAGTCTGCGCGATCAAAGGGGACGTAACGGGGACGGTGGCGCCGGTCTGCATTTTGTCCTGGGGCGCGGGCGCCACGGCTGTCGCGGCGGGTTTCGCGGGCGCGCTCCGGCCGCGCCAATGGACGCCGAGCCACGCGAGAAGAGCGGCGGCGACGACGGCCAAGGCAAACTTGGCTGGAGCGGGGACTTTCATGGGGCGGGCCAAAAGGGGAAAACGCATTCTTTTTGCCCGAGGCGGAGGCGCAATGGGTCGATGAGTTTAGCGTCTATCTTGAAGGAACGTTTTTCACGCGCCGACCGCGCCGTAATGCCATCCGCGCGATGCGTTCGGCTTTAACCACGGATTGCGCGGATGGACACGGATTGAGCCGATCATGCCAGGGGCTCTGGCGTATTGGATTTTTCAAATCGGCGGTTTCGCCCGCGGCTTACAAAGCTTGCGGAGATAAGATGCAGGCCACGGCGCGTGGGTTTGGCATCTGTGTTTTCCGTGTCATCCAGTGCTAAGGTCTGAATGTTCTCGGCGATTGGCATAAAGCGGTTTTGTTTCGCGCGGCGCTGGCAGAGGGATGCCGCGAGGGTTGTGAAAACGCGGCCAAAAAAAGAGCCCGCCCCCGACTAGGGGCGGGCTCGTGCGAGTGACGCCTGGGATCAGGCGCGGCGACGACGGCGCAGGCCGGCGAGGCCCAGGCCGGCGAGACCGGCGAACGCGGCGAAGGCGGAGGGCTCGGGGATGGCCGAGGTGATGGTGAGATCGCCGGTGGCGTTGACGAAGTCGTATTGCCAGCCGCCGGAGAGCAAGGACCAGCCGGTGCCGGCGGTGATGACGGGGGAGCTCACCGAGCCGTTTATACTCACGTTGGCGAAGTTGCCGCTCTGCGAGGTGAAGGTGCCGCCGAACAGGTCGTAGACGCCGGCCGCGACGGGCGCGCCGAAGACGAGGTCGATGGTGCCGCCGTAGGTGAGCGCGCCGCCGACGTTAACGCCGTCATATTCGGTTCCACGGGCCAGGCCGTTGATCTCGAAGAGCGAGGTCGAGCCGGAGCCGAGGGTAAGATTGCCGGTAAAGCTCAGGACGCCGGGCGAGTTGCCGGCGGCTAGGATGCCGTTGACGGTGGTGGCGCCGCCGATGGTGCCAGAGCCGCCGAGGGTGGCGCCGGAGGCGACGGTGACGGTGGTGTTGCCGAGCGCGCCGTTGATGATGAGCGAGCCTTGCTCCACGCTGGTCGCCTGGGTGTAGGTGCTGTTGCCGCTGAGCGTGAGGGAGCCGGTGCCTACTTTGGTAAGGCCGACCTTGGTGTTCCCGCCGTCGGCGATGATGCCTGCGAAGGTCGTGCTAGTATTCAGGTTACCGATCTTGAAGGTGACGAGACCCTGGGCGGAGTTGCCGCCGCGCACCAAGGAGTTGGCCACGCCCGACAGCGAGCCCATCTCCAAAGTGTAGGCGGTGGTCAGACTGCCGGTGTTGTAGCCGGCAATAAATCCTTGGGAGCTGCCTTGGTCGCTAGCGAGGGTGTAGGCGGTGTTCTTGCTGGTCGCGTTGGGGGCGTTGAATGAGGTGGAGGCCAGCGGATTATTGTGGGTGTAAGTGCCTGCAAAAACGGACCAGTCGCCTGTGAGCGTGGCGCCCGTGCTGGTGACGGCACCCGTGCCCGTGACCGTGTTGGAAACAGTGCTCGCGGCCGTTAGCGCCAAGGTGCCTCCGCTATTGATGAGGACCGTGGAGTTGGCTGCGCCAAGGTTCGCGGCAGTTGCGATCGTGCCGCCATTGATCGTGGTGCCTCCGGAGTAATTGTTGGCTCCTCCTAGGGTCAGGGTTCCGGAGCCTGACTTGCTCAGGCTACCCACACCAGTGATAGCACCGGAGTAGGTTTGGTTGCCCGTGAGGTTGTAGGCGAGCGTGCCATTGTTGGCTATGCTGCTGGTAGTGGCGATGGAGCCATCGGTAGTGCCGTCGCCGATTTGGAGCGTGCCGCCGTTGATGGTGGTGGAGCCGGTGTAGGTGTTGTTGGAGGTGACGGTGACCGTGCCAGAGCCGTTCTTCACCAACGAACCATTGGAGATGCCGAAGCCGCCGGAGCTGGAAAGGGTGTAGCTCTTGGCGCTGTTGTTGAAGGTGACGGAAGCGGGGGCGACGTTGGAGGTCGAGATGTCGACGGTTGTGGTGCCGGTGGCGGTGTCGTCGAACAGGACCTCGTCGCTGGCGAGGTAGTCGGTGGTAGTGCCGGCGGTGACGAGCCGCCAGTTGCTTGCGCCGCCGATGATGTTGGTGGTCCAAGCGCCGCTCTCGGCTCCGGTCCACTTCGGATTGTCGCCGTTGATGGTCAGCGCGAGGTTATTGCCGCTGACAGAAAGGCCGCCCACGGACTGGCGCGCGTTGGCGCCGGTGACGGTGCCGACAGTGAAGTCGGTCGCCGATCCGGAGAAGGAACCGAAGCCGACGATGTTGTTCAGGCCTGTCGTCCATCCCGAGGAGACGATGTTCAGGGTCACGGTGCCGTTCGCGGAGGAGGTGGCGAGCGCGCCGGTTACGTTGATCGGCTTGGAGCCGGAGATAAACCTGGCGTTGATGGTGGCGTCGCCGCTGAAGGTGAGATTGCCGACAGTGAGCGTGCCGGTGCCGCCGTTGCCATTGGCGATGATGTTTGCGGCGTTGTCGGCTACAGTGACGTTGGCGAGCGTGCCGGTGCCGTCGACGGTGCCGCGGGTCAGGGTTATGGCGCGGGTCGAGGTGACGGAGCTGGTATGCAGGTATTTGGCATTGGCGCCGTTGATCGTGATGCCGCTCGAGGTGTTGATCGAGCCGGTGCCGCCAACGAGAAGGGTGCCGCCGTTGACGTAAGTTGTGCCTGTGTAGGAGCTGACACCGAGAAGAGAGGCTGTCTGATTTCCCGTGACGGTCACGGAGCTGGCGTTGGCCCCGTTGTTCTTGATCGTGTTACGCACGGTGATGCCTGCCGACACCGGCGCGAGCACCAGTTCGTTGGTTGTGCCAATGGTGATGTTGATGCCAAAATTGTTCGTGCCACCTGTGCCGCCGATGAAGAACTCACCGGTGCCGGCGTTCATGAAGCCATTCATCGTCACCAAATCGGCGCTTCCTGTGCTGCCCGTGTTTGTATTGCCCGCTTGAGTCGCGCCCGAACCGGTGTAGCGAAGCGTGTTGAAATTACGGGCTACTCCGGTGACCGCCATTGTCCCGCTGACGTCGTAGTTAACAGTGCCGGTGCCGCCTGACGGAACTCCGCCCCATGCTCCGGATCCGGTCAGAGAAGTGGCGGCGGTGTAGGGGGTGATATTGCCGCCGGTGATGGTGGCGAAAGTGTAACCGCTTGTAGAGTTGTTAGCCGAAGTTCCGTCGCGCTGCACGATAGCCCACGGACCGAGTATGCCGTTCGCTAGCGTGCCGGTGGCGGAAATGGTGCCGGTGCCGGTGAAAAGCGCGGTTCCTCCCGCGTTACGTGTCAAAGCACCGAGCGTTGAATTACTCGAAAATAAATTCTCGCCGGATACGATCGTGGTTTGCGCAACCACGCTTGACGTTCCCCATGCGAGCATGGCGACAAGGCCGACTTGGGGCAGGGTGGCGAGGGCGGCTTGCAGGCACGAAGACGCAAGACGGAGGGAACCGTTGTTTTTCATTGGGCAGTTAGGGCTGGAGGGGTGTAAAGACGCGCCGCGAAGGCGTGAAATGGGGTATTCAAAACAAAGTTGTGACCACGCTTTGGTTCCGGCAACGGCTTGGCAGGTTTAGCCTAAACCTGGATCCGGGCGGCGCGGATTTTATGTCCGCCGCGCGCCGCCGCTCATGGGCCGACCGGCTCGATGCGGAAGGAGTAGCGATAGGCGCGGTCGGCGGGCAGCACGGCCGCGGGGAGAGGCCACGCGCCCCAGGAGTCTTCGCCGCCGACGCCCATCTGGGCGTGGGCGATGTGGACGGTCACGTAGTCGCGGAGCGGGATGTCGGCCGGATGGCGGCGGCGCTCCAGATCGTCCTGGGAAAATGGATACGCGCCGACCTCGAGCGGGCCGCCCTCGAGGGCGCGAAAGCGGAGTCCCTTGCCGGAGGCGTCGGCGAAAGCGGCCCAGCGAACGCCGGTGCGGTTGGCCGTCTCCTGCGGTTCACTGTAGGGGTGCCATAACTTGGCGACATCGCCGCTCCATACGCCGAGCGGATAGCCCTCGGCGCGATCACGGTAGTTTTCAGCGGGGCCGCGGCCGAACCAGCTCCACTGGCGGAGTTCGGGGACGAGGGCGGCGCTGAGGCCGACGCGCGGAATGAGCGGGAGTTTTTCGCCGCGGGGCCGGAGCTCGAGCGACACGTCCACGCGGCCGTCGTCCGCGAACACGTAGGCGAGGGTCGCGGTGGTCTGGCCGGCGGGAATCGCGAGCTCGTAGGCCAGCCGATGGCCGCCGGCGGTTTTTTCTTCGGAGCGAGAGATGACGGCGGACTTGGGCCCGGCCTCGCGCCAGGGGGCGCAGGTTTTCGGCATGCCGTTGCCGCGGTCGTTGTCGGTCGGGGGGCGCCAGAAATTCAGGTGGAGCGGGCCGGCGAGAAGCTCGCGCCCGGCCAAGCGGTAGGAGACAAGCTGGCCGCTGCGGTCGTCGACGACGGCGCGGAAGGCTGTCCCGGTCAAAACGGTGCCGCCGCCCGCGGCGTCCTGCGCGACGGAGGCGAGGCCGGGCGAGGCCAGCGGCGGAGCGGCGGGCGGCGTGGTCCAGGCGAGAGCCAGTTGTTCGCGGGCCACCACGTGGTCGGCGCGCGCCCAGGAGCGGTCTTCGCCCTGGAGAAATTCCAAGTTCAGATGGTATTCGGCGTCGGCGCGGCGGGCGACGGCGGGGAGGTTCACCACGATTTCGGCGGAGGCCTGCGGCGCGATGCGCGGCAGCTTGGCGACGCCGGAGCGCAAGGGGCGGCCGTTTTCCAGCAGCGACCAGCGGTAGCGTTGGCCCTCGAGCGAGACGAAGAAGTGCTCGTTGAAGACCGAGACGCGCGGCTTGGCCGCGGCGAGATCCACGCCCGTGACCAGAATGTTCCGGTATTGGTGGGCGATCTCCACCGCGTGGGGGTTGGGGACGAGGTCGGCGCCGACGACGCCGTTGAAGCAAAAATTATTGTCGTTGGGCTGGTCGCCGAAATCGCC
>JAIXVY010000491.1 GCA_027482505.1 Opitutaceae bacterium
CGCCGCGCCCGGCTGGGCGGGCCGGCGCATGCGGGCCAGCCACGCCACGCGACCGAGCTGGGCCACAAGCTTGGCCATGCCGTCGGCAAATGAGGCGGCCTGGGGCTTCGGAACAAAATCGAGGGCGCCGGCGGCGAGCGCATTGACCGTGATCTCCGCGTCCGCGCTAGTGGCGCCGCTCACCATGACGACGGAGACGCGCGGGTGCTCGCGCCGCACGCGCTCGAGCACCTCGGGCCCGTTCATCTCGGGCATGAAGACATCCAGCAGCAGCAGGTCGACGGGCTCGGCGGCCAGGCGGGCGAGCGCCAGGGGCCCGGAGGCCACCGCGCCGGCCACCTCCACGCCCGGCACCTTGGCCGCCGCCTCGGCGAGCAGCTTTCGGTAGAGCGCGGTGTCGTCCACCACGAGAAGGCGCAGATTGGGCGGCGTCATAGTCGGGAAGGCAGGGTGAACACGGCCTCGAATCTGCGCCCGCCGTCGGCGTGGCGCGTGGAAAAGGCGAGGGAGCGGATCATTCTCAGGCCGAGCGAGACGTGTCCGGACTCCCCCCACTCCGAAGAAGGCGCCTCGCGCTCGAAATCGAAACCCTCGCCGTCGTCCGTGACGCGCAGGAGCAGGCGAGTGGCGTCGTCGTTGAGAAGAAAAGCGTGGACGACGCGGCGGGAGGCGTCGCCCCGGCAGCCGTGCTGGAAGGCGTTGAGCAGCGCCTCGCGGGAGCTGAGGGCGATATCGCGCAGGCGGCCCTCGTCGACGAAGGGCAGGGCGAGGCCGAGCAGGCGCAACCAGGATTCGTGCAGGTCGTCGATGCGGGTCTCGCCGTCGCCGGGGAGCGCCTCGACGTGCAGCGGGCTCCAGGTCGACGAGGGCTCGGACGACGCGTCGGGGCGCGTCCAGTCCAGACGGCAGGTGACGATGTCGTCCCCGGCGCCGAGAAGCAGCGGATCGGGCGGCGCGTCCTCCGGCGCGAGAAAGAGGCGCCAGGCGAGCGCGAGAGGCGGCACGCAAAGCACGGCGGCGTGATCGTCGAGCCCGTCGCTCCAGAGCCAGCAGCGCCCCTCGTCGCGCAGCGGGGCGGCGTCCTCCGCCGCCTGGATCGTCTCGAACCATCCCAGCGGAGAGCCGCCGGGCGCCAGGATTTCGAACTCCCCGTCCGGGCGGACGAGGCGCGCTCCGGTGCCTCCGCAGCTGAGGACGGACAGGCGCCGCGCTCCGAGGTCGAGCTCCACGAAGCAGGCGCTCATCGAGGCGGGCACGGCGATCAAGCCGGGGTCGTTCCAACGCGTGCGGAGAAAATCGTTGAAGGACTCCGCGATGTCCCGCGCGCCGGCCGCGCCCCGGCCCATGCCCTCGATCACGCCCTGGAAATAGGCGGCGAGAAAACCCTCCTTCATCCCGTGGCCGGAAACGTCGCCGAGGACCAGCAGCACGCGGTCGGGCGGCAGCACCACGACTTTGACGAGGTCGCCCCCGGCCTCGTGCATGGCGTGGAAGCGCGTGCGGAGGGAAAAACGGGCGGGCAGGCCGGCCTCGCTCAGCACGGTGGAGCGGTTCAGGCGCCGGTGGATCTCCGCCACCTCGCGCAAGCGCTCGTCGGCCGCGAGCTGGTGGCGGCGGTGGCGGTGCATCTCGCGGCCGCGCAGGGCGGTGCGAAGCACGGAGCGCATGTCGAAGGGCTTGTCCAGAAACTCCACCGCGCCGCCGCGCAGCGAGGCCGAGACCAGCTCGCGCTCGCGGTTGCCGGTCACGATGACCGTGGCGGTCGCGGGCGATTCCGCGTTGATCCGGGCCAGCAACTCGAGGCCTCCCATCCTCGGCATCTGCACGTCGGCGAAAATGACCTCGAAGGGATGGGCGGAGCGCCCGCGCACCAGCTCCACGGCCTCCTCGCCGTCGCGCGCCATGGCGACCTCGAAATCGGACGAGCGGAGCATGCGCGCGAGCATGTCGCGCGAGATGGGATCGTCGTCCACGACGAGGAACTCGGCGCGTCGGATTCCAGGGAGAGGCGGGCGCGAGTGGTTCATGCGGTTTCAACGGCGGGCAGCAGCGGGAGGATCGCCCGGGCCTCGGCGACAAGGTTTCCAAGCAGGCCGGGCGCACGGTCCTTTTCCCCGCCTCGGGCGGCCTGCTCGAGCTCGTAGGCGGCGCGGCGAAGGGCCCGGGCGCCCATGTTGGCGGACGCGCCCTTCAAGCCGTGGGCGACCAGGCCGAGCGTCTCGAAATCGCCCGCGTCCAGCGCGGCCTGCAGCTTGGCCAGCAGTCCGTCGAGCTCGGCGGCGAAGGAGGCGAGCACGCAGCGGACGAGCTGCTCGTCGCCGAGCATGCGCGAACGGAGATCCTCCAAGTCCAGCAAGTGAGCATCCGCGGCCGCGGGGGCGCGGTCCGGAACGGGCGCGGTCCGGGCCGAGGGCGTCCGCCCGCCCCAGCGCGCCAGGGCCGCGTGCAGCAGGGCCGGATGGATGGGCTTGGTCAGGTAGTCCGACATGCCGGCGGCCAACGCCAGTTCACGATCCCCGGCGAGGGCGTGCGCGGTCATGCCGATGACCGGCAGGTCGGGACGCCGCAGACCCGTGGCGGGATCGCGGATGGCGCGCGTGGCGCTGATGCCGTCCATGACCGGCATCTGGAGGTCCATGAGAACAAGAGCGAAGTCCTCCTTCGCGAGCAGATCGAGCGCCTCGCGTCCGTGCCAGGCCACCCGAACCTCCACGCCGAATTTGGCCAGGAGGCCGGTGGCGACCTGCTGGTTGGTGGAGTTGTCCTCCACCAGCAGCACACGCAGACCGGGAGGGAGCGGCCCCAGGTCCGGCGTCGGCGCGACGCGCTCGGGCGCGGCGACCTCGGGCAGCCGCGCGTCGAACCAAAAAAGCGCGCCCCGGCCGGGCTCGCTCTCCACGCCGATGTCGCCGTCCATCAGCTCGCAGAGCTCGCGGGCGATCGCCAGGCCCAGGCCGGTGCCGCCGTAGGCCCGGGTTATGGACGCGTCGAGCTGGGAGAATTTTTGGAAGAGCCGGGCGCGGTTTTCATGGGGGATGCCGGGGCCGGTGTCGCGGACCGTGAAACGCACGCGATCCCCGCGACCGTCGCCGCGTTTTTTCTCCACCGTCACCTCGATCGATCCGCTGGCGGTGAACTTCAGCGCGTTGCCGAGCAGGTTTTGCAGGACCTGGGCGAGGCGGCGGGCGTCGCCCCGCACCCAGCGCGGCGCGGCGGGCGCGAGCCGCAGCACGAACTCCAGCCCCTTCTGGCGCGCCTGCAGGGCGCAGGGCGAGGTGTAGTCGTGCATCAGGGCGTGCAGGTCGAACACCTCCTGGCTGATCTCGAGCCGGCCCGCCTCGATCTTGGACAAGTCGAGGATGTCGTTGATGAGGTTGAGCAGCGCCTGGCCGCTCGCCTGGATGCCCCGGGCGTAGCTCAGCTGGTTTTCGCTCAGGCCGCTCTCGAGCAGGAGATGGGTGAGCCCGAGCACGCCGTTCATCGGCGTGCGGATCTCGTGGCTCATGTTGGCGAGGAAGTCGGATTTTGCGCGCGTGGCCGCCTCCGCCGCGTCTCGCGCCGCGGCGAGGGCCTCGCGCTGCCGGCGCGACTCGGTGACGTCCTGAAACACGCCGCGCACCATCGTGGTGGCGCCATGGCTTCGCACCGCCTCGCCCATGAAACGCACCCAGAGCCGGCGGCCCCGGGCGCCGACAAAGGGCAGCTCGAGATCGAAGGGTTCTCCGCTCTCCACCACGGCCTTCAGGGCGGCCGCGACGCGCCCGGACTCCTCGGGATAGAATCGCTGCCAGGTCCTCGGGCAGGGGCGGTATGCGGCGTCCACCTCGTGGATGTCGCGCACCTGCTGGCTCCAATGCAGATCCCCCGTGGCGACCTCCAGCGCCCAGTCGCCGATGCGGGCGAGGCGGCCCACGTGGGCCAGGGCGGCGGCGCGGCGCTCCAGCTCGGCGCCGGCCTGGGTGGCCGCGGTGACGTCCTCGTGCGTGCCGACGATGCGCAGCGGGCGGCCGGTCTCGTCGCGCGAGACGACCCGGCCGGAGGCCATGATCCAGCGCCAGCCGCCGTCGCGATGACGCTGGCGAAAGCGGACCTGGTAGATGGCGGTCTCGCCCGCGAAGTGTTTTTGCAGGAGATCCATGCACAAGGGCAGATCCTCGGGATGGCAGCGGGAGGACCATGTCTCCGGGCGGGGCGGCAGATCCTCCGCCCGTTCGCCGGCGATGGAGGCCCAGCGCTCGTCGAACAAAACGTGGCCGGCGGGTATGTCCCAGTCCCACAGGCCGAGCTCGCCGGCGGCGAGGGCCAGCTGCGTGCGCTCGGCCGCCTCGGCCAGCTGAAGCTCCGCCTGTTTTCGCTCCGTGATGTCTCGCGCGGCGACGAAGACCCGGTCGCCCAGCGGGGCGGCGCGCCACTCGATGAGCCGATGCTGCTCCGCGGCGGTGCGCAGGCGGCTGACGCAGCGGTCCACCGCGCCGCCGGAGGCGAGGACGCGAAGCGCGGCCGAGGTTTCGCCAAGATCGGCGGGATGCACCAGGTCGAGCAGGAGGCCGCCTTCGAGGACGTTCGCGGGATGGCCCAGCACGCGAGACCAGGCGGCGTTGACCCGCAGAAGCCGCCCTTCCGAGTCGGCGACGCAAAGCAGGTCGAGCGACAGCTGGAAAAAACTCTCCAGCTCGTCGGTGCGCTCCTTGAGGGCCCGCTCCGCCACCACGCGCTCGGTGATGTCGGCGAAAATGGTGTAGGTGTGCGAGAGGGGGCCGCCCTCCTCGCCGTCGGCGAACTGGGGCAGGCTGTCCACCATCAGCCAGCGGACCGTGCCCGAGGCGTGGACGACGGACATGGTGAAGCCCACCACCGGCCGCCCGGTTTTCGCCGCGACGCTGGAGGGATGCTCGTCGCCGTGAAGGGGGCGGCCCTGCGCGTCCGCCACCCGCCAGCGCTCGTCGCGGGAGGTGCGCCCGCGCAACTGGTCGAAGGAAAGCCCGAGGATGCGCTCCGCGGAGGAATTGGCGTCGGTGATCGCCCCCAGCCGGTCCTGAATCACGACGCCCTGGCGCATGGTCTCGAAAAGCAGGCGGTGCCGGCGCTCGCTTTTTTCCAGCTCGGCCGTGCGCGCGCGAACGGTCGCCTCCAGGCGGGTGGCGCTGGCGGATATGAGTTCCAAATTCTTCGCCTCCGCGCGGTCGCGGTCCCGCAACACGCGCAGGATCACCAGCCAGGAGGCGACCACCACGATGAGGGCGGAGGCCAGATACTGCATCGTGCGGACGCCCTGGACCCGGAACGCCTCGTCGACGGAGCCGGAGGCGCGCTCAAAGGCGGCGCGCAGACGGTTCAGGTAGACGGCGAACTCTTCCTTGGCCGCGCGATATTCCGGCGAATGCAGAATCTCCAGGGCCTCCGTCTTTTTTTCGCGCGCGGCCAGCTCGAGCACGCGCCGCTCGGCCTCGACCAGGACGGTGTTTTTGTCGCCGATCAGATTGAGCAGCCCGGTCAAGGCCTCGCCGTCGCGCCCGCGGCTCACCGCCAGCAGGTCGTCGATCTCGTCGGCGAGGGCGACGTAGCGCGCGCGCCACTCGCCCGAATCGAGCGAATAGGCGGTGAGCTGCGCCGCCGCGGTGAGCTGCTCGTCCAGCCGCTGGATGCGCTCCGCGTGAAGCAGGCCTTGCAGGCTCGTCTGCTTCGCGTCCTGCAGGTCGATCTGATGGCGCCACAACTGGAGCGCCATCAGGAACAATATCCCGACGGTAACCACCGGGCCGAGCATGAAGAGCAGGCGCGCGGCCAGCGGATCGGGTCGCCCGCCGCGGCGCGTCTTGCGGAGTCTGAACACGGCCGCCACCAAGGCGCCGACCAAAAGAAACAGGGTCAGAAAACCAAGCGCGGGCAGCACCTGCAGCGTGACGCGCAGCCGCCAGGCCCGGGCGTCCATGTCCACCCTGAGGGCGAGAGACTCGCCGGAGGGCGCGGGCGCGATGGGGATGAAGGCGCTCACCCAGGTGCCATAGCTGTCGGAATAGGGGCCGGCCACCCGGCCGGTCCGGTCCCTCAGCACGGCGCGCAAATCGGGCGAGGCGTCGTCGTAGGCATCGCCGGCCACGGATTCTTCACTCGATCCGGGCAGCTCCGAGTCGGCGAAGAAGACGACGCGGCCGTCGTCCCGCAGGCCCGCGACATAGATGAAGCGGCTCTCCGGCAGGCTGTCCCGCAGGTGGGCGAGGCGGCGCTTCACCGTCGCATACGCGGCGCCGTTTTGATCGGAGGGGCGGCCGGACAGGGCCAGGACCTCCTTCTCGGGCAAGGCCTCGCCCAGCTGGCGGGCCTGGCGCAGCAGGTCGGCGCGAAGCTCGCGGTCGGCCTTTTGCCAAAGCCACCACGCCGTCGCGCCGATGAGGACGAACGCGGCCGCCGCCAGCGCCGCGATGCGGCGGGGCGGCGTGTCTATCGCCGGGGATGACGGGGCGGGAGTCACTTGGCTGGGCGCGAAAGCGCGGCACGACGCGGCGAAGATCGCTGCGCGCCGGGCCGCGCTCAGACTTTGAAGCGAACCACGATCCGGCTGAGCTCGTTCGCGAGGGAGTCGAGCTCGGTCGAGGCGGTGGAGGTGCTGACGGCGGACTTGGAGACGTCGGCGGCGGCCTGGGAGACGCCGGCGATGTTGCGCGCCACCTCGGCGGCGCCTTCGGCCGTCTGGGTGACGTTTTTCGAAAGCGTGGCGGTGGACGTGGACACCTGGTGTATGGTGCCGACGATCTCCGAGGTGGTGGCCGACTGCTCCTCCACCGCCGCGGCGATCGAGGAGGCGATGTGGGAGACCTGCTCGATGACCTTGCCCACCTCCTCGAGCGATTTCATGGAGGCTCCCGCGTTGCCCTGGATCAGGGCGATTTGCTTGCGAATGTCCTCGGTGGCGGAGGCGGACTGGCGGGCGAGCTCCTTCACCTCGTTGGCCACCACCGCGAAGCCGCGGCCCGCCTCGCCCGCGGAAGCGGCCTCGATGGCGGCGTTGAGCGCGAGCAGGTTGGTCTGCTCGGCGATGCGATTGATGAGCTCCACGACCTTGCCGATCTCGCGCGCCGACTCGTCGAGGCGGGCCATCTGGTCGCGGGTGTGGCGCGCCTGCTCGTCCGCCTTGCGCGCGATCTCGGATTCCTTCGCGCAGTTGCGGGCCACCTCCTGGATGGACGACGACATCTCCTCCATCGCCGCCGCCACCGTCCCGGTGGAGCGCGTGATCTCGCCGGCCGATTCCGACATGGCCCTGGCGTTGACCGAAAGCTCCTCGCCGGCCGCGGCCACGGTGTGCGCCTGCGCGGTGGTCTCCTCCGAGGCGGCGGCCTGGCTGTGCGAGCTTTCCTTCAGCACCTGGGCGGAGGACAGCAGGGACTGGGAGGACGAGGACAGGCGGCCGACGATCTCGCGGAGGTTGGCGATGCACGCGTCGATCGAGGTGGCGAGCACGCCGACCTCGTCGGCGCGCCGGATGCCGACCTGGGCGGTGAGATCGCCCTTGGCGAGGCTCTCCACCACGGCGACGCAGCGCGAGATGGGGCGCGTGATGGAGCGCGCGACGAGCACCGCGCAAACGACGAGCAGCGTTCCGGCGACCGCGAGGGTTATCCAGGTGGAGCGGATGGCGGCGTTGGGCCCCGCCATAAGCTCGGTGACGGGCTCGCGGACCATGAGCGCCCAGCCGAGACCGGGATAGCCAAGGGCGCCTTGGGATTGGGCGTAGCCCGCTCCCATCAAGATCGCCTTGCGGCAATGCTTGGCGATGGCCACGCCGCTCTCGCCTTTCAAGGCGCGCGGGATTTCCCCGTTGCCCAGGGAGACCGCGTTGAACTTGAGCATCTCCGACATGTTGCGGGTGTAGTTTTCCCCCTGGCGCATGGGATCATACTCCATGAGAAAATCGCCGCGCCGGTTGGTGAGCAGGAACTCGGTCGAGCGCAGTCCCTGGCCGGCGAGCGTCTTGTAGGACTCGATGACGATGTCCTCGACGAGGCTGAAATCCGCATAGTTGTGCCAGACGCCGATCAGTTTGCCGGCGCCGTCCCGTATGGGCGCGGAAAAGGTGATGACCATGGCGTCGGACCCGAGCACCTTGGCCGCGTCGGGGTCGTGGGAGACGTCCTCGACCACGGTGCCGTCGAGCAGTTCGCTTTTCAGGAACCGACCGGCGACGGCGTCCTTGAACCATGTGGCGGAGGACATGTCCTTGCCCAGAAAGACCTCGGTGGAGACGGGCTTGCCGGCGGCGTCGAGCGGGTTGACCGCGACCACCTGGCCGGCGGCGTTGGTGATGATGCTGACCGGGTATATGCCGTAGAGCCGGACGTAGGTGTTGATCGCGTCGGTCAAAATCGGCCGCGAGGCGGGGTCGTCCAGGGAGTGGGTTTGCAGGATGCCGTTGGCGGCGAAGGCCTGCACGTCGCCGTAACGCTCGAACAGGTTGCGCTCGATGACGTCGAGGGTGGCGATGGCCGATTGCCGGAGCTTTTCGGTGGCGCCGTCCTTGATGTTGGCGGCGCTGCGTATGCTGATGAAAGCCAGCACGGCCAGCGGAACGAGGCCGAGGGCGAGGAAGGCTGCGACAAGTTTGCCGGTGAGTTTGAGTTTCATGACGTGGAAATGCGGGATGCGCCGGGTTTCGCCCCGGCGGGCAGGACGCTCAGCAGGGCCCTGAGCAGGCGCTCGCGGTCGAGCTTGGTCTCGTAGAGATTGACGCCGGCGGCGGCGGCGCGGGCGCGGAAGTCGTCCGAGCCCCGGGCGGAAAGCGCGATCACGGGGAGGGAACGCAACCGCTCGTCGGCGCGGATGCGCGCGACGAGGTCGATGCCGTTCAGGCGCGGCATCTCGATGTCGGTGATGAGAACGTCGTAGCCGCCGGACTGGAGACGGCGCCAGGCCTCCTCGCCGTCGGGCACGATGTCGAGACCGCCCACCACGCCCTCGAGGCCGCGGCGGACCGCCTCGCGGAAGAACGCGGTGTCCTCGGCGAGCAGCACGCGGACGGAGGCGAGGCCGCGCGCGGACGAGTCGCCGTTCTCGAAGCCGGCGAGGGCCATGACTCCGTAAAGGTCGACCACAAGCGCGAGTTGATCCTGAAGGGAGGCGGTGCCGAGCAGGCCGGGGGCGCGAAGCGCGCCGGTGTCCAGCGCGCCGGCCGGCAGGTCGGCGGCGTCGAGGATGGAGGTGGCGACGATGCCCACGGGGCGCGCGACCAGGCGCGGCACGATGACGTGAATGTCCTCGGGCAGGGGAACGGCGGGCGAGACCGGGAGGTGCGCGCCCAGGCGGACCAGCCGCAGCGTGCCGCCTTCGGGTCGGCGCAGATAGTCCAGCCCGCCCACCCGCTCGATGCGGGAGCGGGGAATCTTTTCGATGCGGGCGATGTTGGCGACGTGAAGCGCGAAGGTCTCGTCGCCGCCGTCGCGGAAGAGGAGCACGCGCTCCGACTCGCCCGCCTCGCCGGCGACGGCGAGCGCGCGGGCTTTATCCTCCTGTTGCTGGGGCAGGCGGCCGGAGGCGAGACCCGCGGGGTCGAGGATGAGTGCTATCTCGCCCTGGCCAAGGAGCGTCGCGCCGGAATAACAGGACACACCCTGAAGGTGGCGGCCCA
>JAIXVY010000236.1 GCA_027482505.1 Opitutaceae bacterium
ATGCGTGATTTCCACGGCTCCGCCATTCTTCACGCCTGGTCCGAGGACGGCGTCCGCTTCACCCGCGACGCCACCAATCCCGTCGTCCGCCCCCGCCACCCCGACGGACGCGCCTACCCGTGGTGCAGCGGACGCGCCATAGACGCCGAAGCGGCCGTGATCGGAGACCGCCTCTTCCTTTACTACGCCACGCGCGACCCCTCGGGCCGCGTGCAAATGATGGGGGCATCCGCCGCGCCCCTGGACGGCAGAGGAGACTTCTCGCGCGAACGCTGGACAACCCTCACCCCGGACGGCCCTCTGCTGCGTCCGCGCACCCCCACGCCCCTCGACCCGCCCGACCTGGACCTCGCATGGGAGGGTGACTGCGTCGAAGCCGCCTCCCTGCTCGAACACGGCGGGCGCTTCTACCTTTTTTACGCCGGAAACTATAACCAGCGTCCCCAGCAGATCGGCGTGGCCGTAAGCGACGACGGCATCCGTTTCCGGCGCCTCAACGGGGGTCGCCCCATTTTGACCAACGGAGCGCCCGGCTCCTGGAACCACGGCGAATCCGGACACCCCGGCGTCTTCCGCGCGCCGGACGGCCAAATCCGTCTCTTCTTCCAAGGCTGCAACATCGCCCTCACTCCCCCACTGGACTGGCACCTGTCGTCCGTGGCCCTTCGTTGGCACGTCGTGCCCGGCGAACCCGATCTTCCGCTTCCGGATTTCTCCAAAGAATAAAATTTCCCGCCCCGTCCGCCCCGCGCCCCTTGTTTCAACCATGTCACCCCGCTTGTATCGCCACGCCCTTTTCGCCGCCTGCGCCGCCCTGTTCCCGCTTGTCTCGCCGCAGGAGACCCGCGCCGCGTCGGATCAACCGCTCCCCAAGCGGCCGCTGATCCTCGACATGGTGCACCACAATCCCGCCGAGCCGCGCTACGAAACCCGCTTTGAGGATCCCGCGCTCCTCGCCGGAATGGGCTACAACGGACGCGTGCTCCAGCTCTTCGATTCACCCACCCTCGCGATCGACTGGAGCAACTACGATCCTGATGTGTTCCCGGCCGGAAGCCCTGGACGCAAGTGGGTCGACGAAAAGGCCGCCCTCATCGACCGCAAAATAGCCGCCAACCAAGCCGCCGGACTATCCACCTACGCCATGGGAGACCTCGTGCTCCTGCCCAAGGCGCTGGTCGAAAAACACGGCGCGCAGGCCACCTTCGGCGACCCGCGCAATCCGCAGACGCAGGAGTTCATCCGCGCCATGATAGACGGCGTGTTCAAACGCTTTCCCGCTTTTGACGGCATCATCGTCCGCATCGGGGAAACCTATCTGCACGACGCTCCCTACCACGCGGGGAAAATCCAGAACCCGCGCGACCCCGAGAAGACCATCATCCCGCTTATGCAGCTGCTCCGCGAGGAAGTGTGCGTGAAGCGCGGCAAAAACCTGATTTTCCGCACCTGGCTCAGTTTCGACACCAATTCCGACGCTTACGCCCGGGTCGACGCCGCCGTCGAGCCCCACCCTCGACTCGTTATCAGCATCAAACACTGCGAAAACGATTTCCACCGAGGCACCCGCTTCTCCCGCTCCATCGGCCAGGGCCGCCACCCGCAGATCATCGAGGTGCAGTGCGCACGCGAATATGAGGGCAAAGGCGCCTATCCCAACTATGTCGCCCACGGCGTCATCGACGGCTTCGAGGAGCATCAGCGCGTCGTCGACCGCAACGACAGCCGCTGGCGCTCCATCGGTGATTTCGCCCGCAAGGATCCGCTCTACGCCGGACTGTGGACCTGGACCCGCGGCGGCGGTTGGCAAGGCCCCTTCATCAGGGACGAGCTCTGGCTGGATCTGAACGCGTGGGTGCTCTCCCGCTGGGCGACCGATCCCGCGCAGGACGAGGAGTCGATTTTCCGCCGCTACGCCACGGAAAAGCTCGGCCTTTCCCCGCAGGATGCCGATCGCTTCCGCCGCCTCGCCCTCGCCTCCTCCGACGCCGTCCTCTACGGGCGAGCGCCCGACCGCGGCGAACACACCATCTGGTGGACGCGCGACGAATATATCAACGCCCCCGTCTTCGATAAAGCCGCCGCGCCCGTCGCCAAGGAGCGCATCCTCGCTCGCCGCGATCAATCCGTCGCCCTCTGGCGCGAGATCGTCGCGCTCGCCGAAGAGATAAAATTTCCCGACGCCCGCGTGGCGGAGCACGTCCGCGTGTCCTCTCGTTACGGCCTGCACCTCTATCGCGTTTATCAGGCGGCGTGGCACCTCGCCGCCCTCACCCCGACGGGCGACCGGGCGGAGATCGACCGCTGGCTCGCCGCCTACGACTCCGCCTGGCGCGATTATCGCGCCCTGCCCGCCACCAGCGAACTTTGCGCATCCCTCTACCAGGAGAAAGGCTCTCCCCACTCCGGCCACATCGAGAGCATCGAAAAATGGATCGCCCGCTTTCGCTCCCCGCCCTCCTCCAAATGAAGAGCCGTCCAGGGGCCGCAGGCTGATCCGTCTCCGAAATCGGCTTCGACGCGCGGGCGCCCGGCGGAGGCGCCCGGCCTGAGGGCTACTCGGCCATCGGCGCGCCGTCCGTCACCGCGTAGCCGGTGGGCGTCACCAGCCGCACCGCGACCAGACCCTCCGCCGGCGAGGCGCACTCCCAGACCTGCGCTCCCGGCGCCAGCACCGGCAAATCGATGACGCCGGAAAGAGCCCCGCCGTCGGGCCCCGAAGCCGCGGTCCATTCGAGCCGATACCCGCGCAACGTGTAGCTGGGCAAATCATCCACCGCACGGGGTGTCACGACGATGCGTCGCTTGCCAAAGCCGAGGGACTTCACCGGCGAGAACATTCTCCGCGCCTCCTCGTAGGCGGGTTTCAAATTTCGCTCCACGTCCACGACGCCCCACTCGCGATTGCCCGAGGGCGGCGTGCCCGGGTAGTCGCTGCGGTAGTCGTTGAACGTCCACACCGAGCCGCCGATCACGTAGGGCTCCTTCGCGAGCGCGGCCCAGATCTCGGCAAAGCGCGGTATGACCGCCTTCTCGCCCAGCCCGATCTGCCCCACCCCGAACTCCGACATGAAAACCGGCTTCTCCGGCCAGTCCCTTCGCACTTTCCGGATCTGATCGAGAAACACCCCCGGCTCGCCGGAATACACGTTGATCATGGCCAGATCGCTGTGCGTCACGCCGTCGTTGCCGGCGTTATAGTCGTGTCGGAACGCGGTGTAGCTGGCATAGGTGACGATGCGATGCGGATCGAGCTCACGGCGCACGTGGTCGTTCATCGAACGCACGTAGTCGAAGTTGTCGACGATCTCGTTGCCCGTGCTCCAGCCGATGATCGAAGGATGGTTGTAATCGCGCGCGATCATCTCCGCGAGCCACTGCTTGGTCAGCGGGTTGTCCGCCACCACTTGCGGGTCGCCCTGCCCCCACACCGGAATTTCGCCGATGATCATGAGCCCCTTCTCGTCCATATAGTCGTGCAGGTTGGTCGCCTGCGGGCTGTGCATGAGCCGTGAAAACACCGCGCCCGCCCGCTTCATCAAGTCCACGTCGAGGCGCACCAGCTCGTCGGGCTCGGTGTTGCCCGTCCGCGGACTGTCGCTCACCCGATTGAAGCCCGGCACGCGGATGCGTTCCCCGTTGAGATGGAGCCCGTCCGGCTTGACGACCGCCAGGCGGATGCCGAAGCGGTCTCTCCGCGCATGCAGCAGCCGCTCTCCGGCGCGCAGCGCCGTGCGAACCACGTAAAGGTTGGGCTGGTCGAAGTGCCAAAGCGCGACCTGCGAAGGAGCGAGGTCGATGCGCGCGGAGACTTCGCTTGTTCCGCGGGCCGGCACTCGCGCCAGCACCGGCTCCGCGGCGACCACCGGCCGCTCGGCCTGTCCGGGCTCGCGCACGATTCCCAAGGCCGTGATTTCCGGCTGGAGCACGAGATCCAGCGCCTCCGCTGAATCATTCGCCAGCCGCCAGGTCACCCGGACCGTCGCGGCGCCGCTCGCCAGATCCGGTTCCGCGCTCACGTGTTGATGCACGATGCGCGCCTCGGAATTGGCTCGAAGCGTCACGCTTCGACTGATGCCGCCCCACGCCCACCACGCGCCACGCCGGTAGCGATTGTCCGCGCGAACCGTGACGACGTTCGGACCGTCGCGCTTCACCGCGTCGGTGACATCAAACTCGAAGGGCGTGTAGCCGCCCACATGCCGGCCCAAGGCCCGGCCGTTCAGCGTCACTTCGGCCTCATGATAGACCGCGTCAAAACACAGGCGCACGCGGCTCTCGGGCGACCAATCGGAGGGCACGGTGAATTCCCGCCTATACCAAGCCGGACCCTTGTGCGTGGCGTATGCCGCCAGCGTGTCCCAGTTTCCGGGCACGGAGATCACGCCCCACTTCGCGGACTCGTCGCCAGCGGCCCGTTCATCCACGGTGAAGCGCCATTCCCCATCGAGGGAGAGAGCGGCCTCGCCCGCGGTGGGCCCCGACCAGCCAGCGCCTCGCGCCAAGGCGCAGCAGGCCATGAACATAACGGGAATCATACGTGGTAGCATCGGATAAAATCGCCTGGGAAGGAAACGGGGGAAACAGGGGTAAATCTAAGCGCGGCTGGACCCGGCCAAAGCCAAGAGCCTGGCCTTCCCGGGGCGGCGGTCGCCAGAGAATGGCGATCCGCGGGAACGCACCAGACCGACATCACGGAACTTCCGCCCCCGCCCGGGGCCCGTCATGATCCTGACGGAAGAAATCGAAGTCGGCCGCCCCTCCCGCCGCCCCGGTCGATAGCTTGTAGCTGAAGAGCCCCGCCTTCGTGCCCTCATACCACGAGCTGGTGTAGGCATAGTCGCGGTCGCCGAGCGGCTCGTAGCGGACGCCGTCTAGGCTGTAGAAGCACGCCCCTCGGGCATCTTTGTATTCAATTTTCAACCACACGTTGGGGGCGGCGAGCACGGGGCCGAACGCGCGCCCGGCCGGCCCGGAGGGATCGCCCTTGGCAAACACCATGCGCCTCACCCCGGCATCCTGCGCCACGCCGATCCACGTGTAATCGTCGATCATCGTGCACAGGCCGGCGCGCTGCCCGTCCTCCATAGCCGAGACATCCATCCGGGTGCTGATCACGTCTTCGCGTCCTACGATGCGCTGGACGAGGGTGTTTCGCGCGAACAGCAGATGGTCCTCGTGGAAAGCCACCCGCACGCGTGGATACTGCGAATATCCATCCTCGGTGTGAAGCGGCCTGGCGATCAGCCGCAACCAGCCGGGCCGGGCGGTCAGCGACCAAAGCGCGGGGTCGGGGTTGTGGTTCCAGAGCCATTGCGCCCCCAGCTGATCAGTCGAAAATTCATCCGACGCATCCCCGGCGTTGATTGGGCCGGGCGGAAGCGCCGGCTTGGGATAGGCCGCGGAGATGCCCACTGGCTGCCCCACCCCGTCGCCATCCGGATCCTCCCCTATCCATGGCCAGCCATCCCGCCACCCCGCGGGCTGAAGATAGACCCGACGGCCATAGACCGAACTCATGTCGTAGTCGTGATGAATAAAGGCCCACGCGCCCCCGCCCACCTCTACGAGCGATCCCTGGGCGGCTTGCACCCCCTGCGCCCGCCCCTCGAAAAGCAGGCGTTTCTCATAGGGACCATATAACGAGCGCGAACGGTAGGCGAACTGGGCTTTGTGCGGACCGGTCCGGGCGACGAGCACATAGTAATAGCCGTCGCGCTTGATCACCTGCGGTCCCTTAGGGGGGATGTCGTCGATGATCGTCACGCCCTCGTCCACGATCTCGTCAAACGTATCGCTGAGCCGAAACAATTTCAACGGGCCCGGGTTTCCCACGAGAAACAGATAGGCGCGGCCGTCATCATCCCAAAACGGGCACGGATCCTCGTAATCCGATCCGATCGACTCGCGCAGCTTGGCCAGCGGCGTCCACGGCCCCTCGGGGCGTCGGGCCGTGCTCATGAAACCCCGATACCGGGTGCTCCAGTTGTAGTAGTAGAAGGTGCCGTCGTGAAACCCGACTTCGCCGTCTTGCGAACCCGCCGAGTAGGCCTTGCCCGGGGAATCGAAATCGGGGCTCAGCCGGGCGAGATCCGCGTAAATCCGTCCCACATGCGTCCAATTCACGAGATCCCAGGACTTCAGCACTGGAACGCCCATGAAATGATGGGTGGCCGCCGTAAGGTAAAACGCATCGCCGGCGCGAAAAACGCAGGGGTTGTTGTAGTCGGCCCAAAGAATGGGATTACGATACGTTCCGTCGCCTTGGTCTCCCCATACCGCCGCAGCGGCCTTGGCCGCCATGCCCACGCACCACAGCCCGGCGCCCACCGCGCCCCACCGTTGCGCTTTGTCTGCGCTCACGACCGCGCCTTTCCGTCCCGCCGTTCGCCGCCTAAGGCGCTAACGCAGTCCGCGCGCTTCCAGGACTGGCCGTGGGATACGGCCGCATCGACGAAGACACTGCGCGCGCAAGGGGAGGACATAAAACGACGGGATTTTGATTTTTCGTTAAATTTAAATGAAGACAAAACCCGCCGGAAGATGTTAGGCAATACTTCCCGGTCCATAACCCGCCAGAACATGAGGGGGCATCGCGTTACTCCGGGCAAAACGGCCTCCCTTTTTTCCAAAACACATGCGCTCAGTCACCACCACACCCTTGGATGCCTGGAAGGAAAACGTCGTCACCTTCGCGCCCGTCGGTCCCGCGGGCCTAGACGCCGCGCCGCCGCTGCGAATCGCCGGCCCCCCCGGCCCTCCGCTGCTTGGCTTTGGCGGCTGCTTCAACGAACTCGGCGCCCGCGCCCTCTTCCGCCTTCCGCCCGAGAAACGCGCCCCCATGCTCGAATCGCTCTTCGGCGACTCGGGTTGCGCCTTCTCGTTCTGCCGCCTCCCCATCGGCGCCAGCGATTACGCGCTTTCCTGGTATAGCCTCGCGGACCAACCCGACGACTACGCCCTCGACCATTTCTCACTGGCCCGTGACCGCGAACTGCTGTTGCCCTACGTCCACGCCGCCCGCGCGATTCGCCCCGACCTCCGACTCTTTGTCTCCCCCTGGAGCCCTCCGGCTTGGATGAAGGAGCAACACCGCTACAACGGCAGCCGCCTGCGCGCCGACCCCAGCATCCACGCCACCTACGCCGACTACCTTCTCCGCGCCGTGCGCGCCTATCGAGCCGAGGGACTCGATATCCGCCAGCTCCACGTCCAAAACGAGCCCAACTCGGACCAGAAATTCCCCTCCTGCCTTTGGACCGGCGCGCAGATGCGCGACTTTATCCGCGACCACCTCGGTCCGCGCTTCGCCGCCGCCGGCGAGTCCTGCGAGATCTGGGCCGGCACGCTTGAACGCGGCGCGCTCCAAGGCTGGCTACCCGACCAACTCGAAAGCGACTCCTACCACAACTGGCTTCACACCATACTCGCCGATCCCGGCGCTCGCGCCTACATTAAGGGAGCAGGCTACCAATGGGCCGGCAAAGGCGCCCTGCCCCAAACCCGGGCCGAATGGCCGGACCTGCCATTGATCCAAACCGAGGGCGAATGCGGCGATGGTCGCAACACGTGGTCCTACGCCTTCTATGTCTTCGACCTTATGTGGTGGTATTTCCGCCACGGCTGCTCCGCCTACGTTTACTGGAACATGATCCTCCCGCCCGGCGGCGAAAGCACCTGGGGCTGGAAGCAAAACTCCATGATCACGATCGACGAGACCACCGGCGCCGTGACCTTCAACCCGGAATTTCACGTGATAAGACACCTCGCGCACTTCGTTCGCCCCGGCGCCCGCGTCCTTCCGCTCATCGGGGCGCGCGCCGGCTTCACCCTCGCCTTCGAAAACCCCGACGGCGGCCGCGTGCTGGCGCTGGCGAACCCAGCGTCGTCCCATGCCGTCATCGACACTGATTTGGATTTCTGCCGAGCCCGCCTGTGCCTGCCACAGCGCTCGATTACTACTCTCGTGATTCCCTAACCCTTGTGCCCGTCGATCTAGTTCCTTTAGTCACGCTTTTGGGATTGATTTACTGATAAATTGCCTGAAAACGATACTGGGTAATGCCCCTACTCCTACCGCCGCCGGCATATCCGCTCCACTAGATTTATGGTTAATTCAATCTCTTGCCTGCTTTCCAATTTACATATGAATACCAGCTCCCGTTACTCCCTGCGCAGCCCTATCAGTTCCCCTAGCTCGAAAGATATCCGCATGCTCATGGCCGCCATGCTAGCGGCGTCCTCTTCAGTTCTCACTACGATCCAAGCTCAAACCTATGGCTTGATGGCCGGCCAAGATACAAACACAGCAAACGCCATC
>JAIXVY010000370.1 GCA_027482505.1 Opitutaceae bacterium
ATCGGCGGCGGAAAGGGCCGCGCCGAGTTCTCTGGCGGAGGGCGTCTGCGTCGCGCCTGCTTGAACCGCCGCGGGTGCGGCGGACGGGACGTCGGCCGGCCCGCCCGCAGGGGAGGCGGAGCCGCCGGAGCGGACAAGCAGGGCGAGGTTGCCGAGCAGGGATGCGCCGAGAAGGGCGGCGAGGAGGCGGGGACGGTTCAAGGAGAGGCGGTGAACACCTCAAGGACCGTGCCGGGCGTCAAAAGTTCGGGCAACACCACCGGTTCGGCGCGGCCGGGCAGGTAGACGAGGTTGAAGGGCACGGCGGCGCGTTTCCAGCGGGCCAGCTCGGCGGTGATGAGCGGGTCGCGGTTGGTCCAATCGGCGCGAAGCGCGGCGACGTTTTTCTCGCGAAACAGCTCGAGCACCTCGCCCGAGCCGGGACCGGCGAAGACCGCCTTCTTGTTCGTCTGGCAGGTGAAGCACCAGCGGGCGGTGAAATCGACGTAGATGGGCCGACCCGCTTTTTGCAGCTCGGCCACGCGCTCGGCGCTCCAAGGTTCCCAGACGATCTCGTCCGGCGCGGCGGCGCGCGGCCAGCCGTAGGCGACGGCGCCGGCGGCGAGGAGCAAGGAGAGCGCGAGCGTGACGCGGCGGGGCCGGCGCGCGCCGGGCGCGGTGGCGCGCCCGTAGAGCCAGAGGGCGAAGGCTAGCAGGGCCAGCGCGAGCAGGGCGGAGAGCAGCGCCTCGGGCGAAAGTTGTCCGGCGAGGATCCAAACCATGAGCGCCACGGTGGCGTAGAGGAGAAAGGCCATGCCCTGCTTGAAGGATTCCATCCAGGCGCCGGGGCGGGGCAGGGCGCGGATGGCGGCGGGGAAGGCGGCGAGCACGAGGTAGGGCGCGGCGAGGCCGAGCGCGATGGCGGTGAAGACGGCGAAGCTCGCCGCGACCGGAAGCGCGAGGGCGGCGCCGAGCGCGGGCGCGAGGAAGGGCGCGCTGCACGGCGTGGCGACGATGGTCGCGAGCACGCCGGTGAAGAAGGAGCCGGCGTAGCCGTCTTTTTGCTGGAGCGAGCCGCCCACCGCGGTGGCGCCGAGCGCGAACTCGAACGCGCCCGACATGTTTAGCGCGAAGGCGAGGAGCACGACCGCCATGGCGAAGACGAAGGCGGGTTCCTGGAGCTGAAAGCCCCAGCCCAGCTCGGAGCCGCCGGCGCGCAGCGCGGCCAGCGCGCCGGCGAGCAGCCAAAAGGAGAGAAGCACGCCGCCGGTGAACACGAGGCCGTGCGCGGTGATCTTTTTCCGGTCCTGCCCCGCCTGTTGCACGAAGCCCATGACCTTCAGGCCGAGCACGGGGAAGACGCAGGGCATGAGGTTGAGGATGAGGCCGCCGACGAAGGCGAGGGCGACGATGCTGGCGAGCGAGGCGGGCGTGGCTGAAGGCGCGGCGGTTGCCGGCTCCGCCGTGGCGGACTCGACGGGCAGGTCGAGTTCGTAGGCCGGGCCGCCGGCGAAAACGAGCACGCCGCGCAGGCGGGCGGGGAAGGGCTCGGCGTAGTCGGAAACGGCGAGATCGAGCGCTATCCGGCCGGCGGGGGCGCCGGCCGCGCGAGGCTGGGGCTGGTCGTAGGCGATGGCGGCGTCGGCGTCGAAATACCATGCCTCGCCGGCGGGAATCGCGGCGGCGGCGAAGGACAGCCGGAGGCGCTTGGCGGCCGCGTCGGGCCGGGTGACTTCCGCGGCGAGCGCGGAGGGCGCGGGCCTAGGCAGGGCATCCAGCGTGGCTAGCAGGGCCTCGCCTTCGGGCGAGTCGGTGACGTTTGCCGTGGCCGGCGCGCCGGGCGCGGTCGGAGTGAGCGTGAGGCTGAGTTCGGCGTCGCCTGGGATGCAGACGTCCTTGCACATCAGCCATTCGGCCTTGGCGCGCAGCGTTACGGCTTGGCCGGGCGCGAGGTCGCGCGGCGGGATCAGCGTGACGGGGAGAAACACCACGCCTTCGTAGCCGTTGCCGGCGAGGTTTTTGGCGGTGTCGTAAACGCGATGGGGCGCGGGCCAGCGAATCGGCCCGGCGGTCCATCCGGGCGGGAGTTTCCAGTCGAGGCTGGTGGGCAGGCCGGTGCCGGGTTGAAGCCAGTAGGTGTGCCACTTGGCCTCGTGCTCAAGACGCAGGCCCACGACGACCTCGGCGGCGTCGGCGGGAAAGGAGGCCTTGAGCGCGTGCAGGGAGGCCTTCACCTGCGCCTGCGCGGCGGTGGGCAGCAGCCAGAAAAGGAGGATCGCCAGCGAGGCGGGCAGACGAAAGGCGGAGACGCGCGTGAACATGAAGAATGATAGAGTTAAGGGTATACGCGCGCGCGGCAAAAGCGCCCGGTCAAAAATACCACGCATCCTCCGGTTTCCCTTTTGGGGCCCGCTTTGGCTCCCGCTCGCGCCGGTAGGTCGCTTTGGTGTGATTAGTATGGGGTCTTTACCCTGATTAAAATGATTCGTTTTAAGCGAAACAGCTAAAAAATAAGATCATAGATTATCTGTTAAAATATTGAATTACAGTATTTTAAAATTAATTATAATTGTTATTTGACTCTATTTTAGCAATTATTGGCATTAGGGCGGTTTTAGACCGATGGCTCGCGGTGACCGCGCCAAGCGTCTGCGGAGCTAAAATCGACGAATCAGGGGCTTCGTTCCCCTTGTCGTTTTGCCCGCCCAACTTTCACCCACGCCAAGGTTTCATCATGTCCGTTCACTCCGTCTCTCGTCGCGCTTGCTCGTCTAAAAACGTCCGCCGGTCCCATGTGGCCGCCTTATTGGCCGCGATGGCGGGCTTGTCCGCCCACTCCCGGGCTGAGCTGCCAGTCAACCCGCAGGTGGTGCAAGGCGATGTCCGTTTCGCCACCAGTGGCAATCGGATGACGGTTTCGCAGACCGGCCGCCATGGCATCGTCAACTGGAACTCCTTCAGCGTGGGCACGGGTTCCTCCGTGCATTTCAACAACGGCTCCGGCGCCACGCTGAACCGCGTGACCGGCATCGCCCCCTCGCGCATCGACGGCACCCTATCCGCCACCGGCAGCCTCTTCCTGCTCAACCGCAACGGCGTGATTATCGGCGCCGACGGCCGCGTGCTAACCGGTGGATCCTTCGTCGCCTCCACCCGCGACATGACCGACGCCGACTTCCTCGACGACGGCGGCTTCAGCCTCTTTGGCAATAGCCCCGCCGGCGTCACCAACCTCGGCAAGATCACCTCCACCGGCGGCGACATCCTGCTCGCCGGCTACACGGTCAAAAACTCCGGCGAAATCTCCGCTCCCTCCGGTCGCGCGGGTCTCGCCACCGGCGGTCGCGTCGACGTCCTCGCCGACGCCTCGTGGCTCGGCGGCTCCTTCGCCGTCAGCCTCGGCGAACGCGGCCAGGACATCACCAACGAGGGCCGCATCCAGGCGCTCGCGGCGGAGCTGCGCTCCCACGCCGGCAATATCTACGCCCTTGCCGGCAACAACACCGGCTTCATCCAGGCCACCGGCGTGAAAACCGAAGGCGGCAAGGTCTTCCTCGTCGCCGCCCAGGGCACCGTGCAGTCCTCCGGCGCCATCGCCGCCACCCGCGATAAAAACGGCGGCGACATCGAGATCACCGCCGTATCCATCGAAAACTACGGCGGCGCGCAGGACGCCTCCGGCGCCAACGGCGGCTGCATCGCGCTCACCGCCGACTCCATCGTCACCGACACCGCGATGTTCGCGCGCGGCGCGACCGGCGCCGGCGGCTCCATCCGCCTCGCCGCCACCCGCGAACTCCTCTTCACTTCCGCCGGAAAAATCGACGCCTCCGGCTCCGCCCAAGGCGGCACCGTCGCCCTGCTCTCCGGCCCCGGCGCCAACGTCCTTTCCGGCCAGATCGCCGCCACCGCCTCCTTCGGCCTCGGCGGCACGGTCAACCTCCTCGGCGACCGCGTCTCCCTCCTCGGCGCCACCGTGGACGCCTCCGGCGCGACCGGCGGCGGCGCCATCCACGTCGGCGGCGGCTACCAAGGCGCCTCCGTTCTCCCCGGCGTGGCCAACGCCTCCTCCACCTACGTCAGCGACAAGACCACCCTTCGCGCCGACGCCACCGGCGCGCGCGGCGACGGCGGCCTCGTCGTTGCCTGGGCCGACGGCACCACTGAGTTCGCCGGCACCATCACCGCCCGCTCTGGCACCCGCTCCGGCGACGGCGGCCTGGTCGAGACCTCCGGCCTCGCAGCCCTCGGCGTTTCCGGCACCGTCGACGCCTCCGCGCGCGGTTCCACCGGTGCCAACGGCCGGTGGCTCCTCGATCCGAAGAACATCACTATCGGCGCCGTCGCCGACAGCTTCACCGAGTTCCAGCGCTTCACCCAGGGCTACGGCGCCGTTCCGTCCGACCTCGTCGCCAACGTCCGCTTCGGCACCTCCGTCGACCTCAGCGGCAACACCGTCGTCGTCGGCAGCCAGGCCGGCTTCGCCTACGTCTTCGAAGACGGAAACATCCTTTCCCGCCTCGCGCTCAACAGCGGCTCCCTCGGCTCCAGCGTCCAGATCGAGGGCGACCTCATCGCCACCGGCGGCATCTCCGGCGTCCATGTCTTCGCCAAGGGCACCGGCTGGCGCAATGGCCAGGCCAACCTCACCTCCTCGCTCGCCAACCCCGGCAGCGAGGCCTTCGCCCAGGCCCATATCAAGGGCAGCGCCTTTTTCCTCAACACCGCGCCCAGCGGTTCGGTGTATCTCGCCATCGGCGACTTCCGCTACGACTCCCCCGGCTTCAACGACAACGGCGCCATCTGGACCGCCCGCGTCTTCGCCAACGGCACCACGAGCGCGCTCACGCCGTTCATCACGTCGAACCCCGTCTCGAACCGCTTCCTCGGCACCCAGCTCTCCGTCTCCGCCGGCGTCGCCTACTTCACCGACATCTTCACCAGCCGGCTCGTCTCGCTCGATCTGGAAACCGGCGCCACCCAGCAAAACAGCAGCATCCTCGACGGCGGCGGCAGCGCCGGCCAGTTCATCGTCGACAACGGCCTGCTCTTCCACCTCCGCGCCAACGCGAACATCGCCGGCGGCAGCCTGCTCGTCACCCGGATCATCAACAACATACCCGCCGGCTCCACCGGCGGCGTGGCGCTCACCCTGCCCAACGAGGTGTTCGGCAACTTCTCCGTCTCCGGCAACACCCTGGTCCTCGGCACCGGCTCCAGCTCGCAGGACGGCAGCGTCACGATTTACCAAAGCACCGCGGACGGCTGGTCGGGCTTCGGCTCCTTTACCAATCCCCCTGTCGCCCAGGTTTTCCGCCAGGTCGCCTCCACCTCCAGTCCGCAAGGCGGCGAACAACGCACCGGCCTCGGCTCCTCCATCGCCATCCAGGGCGACACCGTCCTCGTCGGCATGCCCGGCCTCGACTATAGCGACAGCCGCTTCCCCCGCATCGCGGACCGCGGCGGCGTCCTCACCGTCCGTCGCGCCTCCGGCACGTGGACGGCCGACAGCGTCAACCTCGCGCCCGCCAATCCCTTCGAGGCCACCACCTACGGCGAGCAACTCGACGCCGACGGCAACACCTACATCGTCGCCGACACCCGTTTCCAGGATCAGTCCTCCAGCAACAACGACAACCAAGGTCGCGTCTACGTCTATGAAAACGGCGCCCTCGCCGCCACCCTCGCGGGCGGCTTTTTCGGCGCCAGCGGCACGCCCATCCTCGGCTTCGGCGACCGCGTCTCCGTCAGCGGCTCCCGCATTGTCGCCACCAGCGCGCTCATCCGCCCCTCCGACGGAGCCTACCTCGGCCGCGTCAATCTTTTCGACAAGGCCCAGAGCGGCGGCGTCTGGCGCAGCGGCACCACCAGCCGCGTCGGCCACTATGATTTCTTCGGCCAGATCGGCTCCGTCGCCCTCTCCGGCACCACCCTCGCCGTCGGCACCCCCGTTCCCTCCCGAGGCACGCCGGGATCGGTCTACGTTTTCTCCAACATCGGCTCAGGCCTCAACAGCCCCGTCACGCTCCAGAATCCCTTCCGCGTGACTGGCGTCGCCGACAACTTCGGCAACACCGTCGCCCTTTCCGGCAACACCCTCGCCGTCGGCCAGCCCGCCGCGCCCAACGCCGGCTACTACGACGTCTCCCCCACCTCGTTTAACTTCGTCCAGGAAAGCACCGCGACCAACAACGCCACCGCCTACAACGTCTTCCTCTTCGAAAACCTCGCCAACAACTGGGCCTCCGCCACGCCCACCCGCCTCCTCGGCTCCAGCATCCTCAACGCCGCCCAGGACAGCGTCGGCTGGGGCTACTCCCTCGCCCTCGACGGCGACACCCTCGTCGCCGGCTACCAGCGCGACGGCCAGACCGGCACCGCGCGCGGAGTTTACGTTTTCCAACGCAACGGCACCTGGGCCAACTCCACCGCCCCCGTCGCCCGCCTCACCGGCTCCGGCCGTAATTTCGGCTACGACGTCGACGTCCAGGGGGATTTGATCGCCGTCAGCAGCCCCTCCTACGCCGACGGCTTCGTCTACGGCTCCGTCGTCTCCAGCAACCCGCGCTCGCCCGTATCCATCTTTCAACGACAAGCGGCCTGGCGCTCGGGCGATCAAAACCTCGTCGCCACCCTCGCCCCCGCCCCCGCCCAGCTCACCGCCGAGTCCGACGCCTTCGGCGACCAGATCGCCTTTTTCTCCACCGGCCTCATCGCCGGTTCTTACACCAACAACAAGTCCAGCTCCAACCGCCCGCCCGTCTTCGCCTTCTCCGGCCCCTTCGGCCTCGCCGAGCGTTCCACCTTCGCCGCCAACCCCTCCGGCAACCTCGCCATCTCCGCCGCCTCGCTGACCGCCTCCCTCTCCCTCGGCACCAACGTCACCCTCCAGGCCAACAACGACATCACCATCTCGTCGGCCATCAACGTCAACAACCCCGCCGGCGACGGCGGCGACCTCCGCCTCGAGGCCGGCCGCCGCATCCTCGTCAACGCCTCCATCACCACCGACAACGGCGACCTTACCCTCGTCGCCAACGCCCCCGGCGCCAACGCCTCCTTCCGCGACGCCGGCGAACGTGTCGTCGTCCTCGGCCGCGACAGCCTCAACGCCTCCGTCACCCTCTCCCTCGGCACCGGCAA
>JAIXVY010000093.1 GCA_027482505.1 Opitutaceae bacterium
ATCGTGGTGAGGATGCCCATGACGACCACGCTAACGAAGACGTTGAGGCCGGTGGTGGTGGCGATGGCGATGGCGGGCAGCACGAGCACGACGGCGGCGCGGCCGAAGGTGAGGAAGAGGCACTGCTGCGCGCTGGCGATGAGGCGGAGGGCGAGGTTGAAGCGCTGCTCGAGGTATTCGAAGGTCGAAGTGAGCTGGAGTTTGCGCAGGAGCGGGAAGATCACGTGGGCCTGGACGAAGTAGCCGCCGACGTAGACGAGGATGGGAAGGGTCCAGACGAGGTTGGTGGCGAAGGCCAGCGCGGGGATGGCCATGAAGCTGATCGCGCTCGCGCCGGTGGCGAACATCGAGATGCCGGCGGCCCACCAGGTGACCTTGCGGTCGCCGAGGGAATATTGCTCGCTGCTCTCCTTTTGCTTGGAGAAATACCAGCCGATGCCGCCGAGGAGGCCGAAGTAGGCGACGATGACGAGGTAATCGATCCACGAGAGATCGCGGATGCGGCGGATGGGAGTGAACTCGGCCACGGCGGAGTTGCCCTGGGCGGCGAAGACGAGGGTTTCGTTGCCTTGGTTGACGACGGCCGCGGGGCGGACGCCGGGGAGGCTGACGCGGGTGTCGACCCAGGCGTCGATCAGCACGTGGAAGAGCGAGACCGCGTGTTCGCCATCCGAGGAGAGCACGAAGGGGGTAGACGTCTCGGGGGTGGGGTCGCCGCCGATGTAATAGGTGTGGGCCTGGCCGCTGGGCACGGCGGCGCCGCCGGCGGCGGCCTTGGCGAGCGGGGCGGCGACGAGCCAGCCGCGGCGCTTGGTGGCCTCGAGCGGAGTCGGGCGGTAGATCCAGTTTTTCGCGGTGGCGCGATAGACGCGCTTGCCGTCGGCACCGGCGACGACCTCGCGGCCGCCGAAGACCTGGATGACGTCATACTGGGCGGAGACGGAGGCGAGGAAGCGGCCCTCGCCGGGCATGGGCTCGAGTTCTTTCCAGCCGGTGGCGGGCGAGGCGAGGTCGAGGACGTGGAGGGCGCGCTCGGCGGCGGGGGCGTCGAGGGAGCGGAGGCCGCCGGTGACGTAGAGCTTGCGGCCGATGATGCCGGCGCCGGCGCCGGCGAGGGGGATGGGGAGCGGCGGGAGCGGCTCGAGGCCGAGCTTGCCGTCGCGCCAGATGACGCGCTCGACGGTGGCGCTGAGGGAACCGTCCGAGTTGAGGCCGCCGACGAGGATCATCTCGTCCTTGGTCTGGGCGACGGCGCCCCAGGAGCGGGCGAAGGCGGGCGCGACGGAGGGCTCGGTCCAGACGGAGCCGGCGGCGAGCGGGAGGATGCGAGTGAGCGGGGACTCGCCGCCGAGGACGACGAGGGCGTCTCCGGAGCGGCCCGCGAAGGCGCCGGCCGGCGCGGCGAGTTCGGGGCGCTTGGTTTCGCCGAGTTTGACGAGAGGCTCTGAGGTGGGCGCGGGGGCGGCGGGGGCGAGGACCGGAAGCGCGAGAAAAAGTGCTAGACGGCAAAACGGTTTCAGGAGCGAGTGCATGGCTGGATTGGACGCGGGGCGTGGCGACGGGCGTGAGGAAGCCACAGGGGAAACCTGCGAAACCCTACTCGGTCAGTTTCCTTTATTTTGCGCAAAACTTAAAAATCTTCGCGATAATTTATTATTTGTTGCGCAAACAATGAGGCCTCCCGGTGGTTTGCCCGTCCTTGACTCGTTCCGGACCTGCGCAATCGCGGTGAGACTCGCCCGGACGGGCACGCACTCGGCCAGAGCGCCGCTTTAGGCGGCGGACCGGCCGCGCGTGGTGAACGCGGTGAGACCCGAGAGGTCCTTGCGACTGCCGCCGGTTAGAAGGCTGACAAGGTAGCCAACCACGAGGCAGGTGGTGATGGCGAAGGGCGTGAGGGCGGCCCAGTGCACGCCGCCGACATTGTTGACCCAGACTGTGGCGACGATGCTGGCGAGACCCCCGGTGATGGCGCCGATACTGTTGGCGCGGGTGGTGAAGACGCCGAGGACGTAGATGCCGCCAAAGCCGCCGCCAAGCAGGGCGACGATGGTGTTCCACGTGGCGAACATGGAGGAGATGTCCTGCTTCGCCATGATGATGGCCACGCCGGTGCCGATGGCGCCCACGCCGTAGGAGACGATCTTCATCAGACGCACGCGGGAGGCGTCGGAGGAGTCCGGGAAAAGCGGCTTGTAGAAATCCTCGCAGACGAGGGTGGCGACGCTGTTCATGCTCGAGGAAAGCGTGGACATGGCGGCGGCGAAGATGGAGGCGATGACCAGGCCGCAGATGCCGGCGGGCAGATTTTGAACGATGAATAGCGGGACGATCTGGTCGTTGGTGACCGAAGGTCCGAGGTCCTGAGGGCGGCTTTGGTAGAAGACGAAGATCGCGAGACCCATGCCGTAGGTGAAGATGGAGATGACGATGCCGCAGAGCGTGCTCATGAGGGCGGTGCGACGGACCTGGTTCATCGGCACGGAGAACACGCGCTGGATGACGGGCTGGTCGCCCACGCCGGCGATGATGTTGTAGAGACCGCCGAGGAGCAGGAACCAGACGACCGGCAGGGCGAGGTTCCAATCGGTGACGACGAGACGGAGCTTGTCGGCGGATTCGAGCGCCTGCCAGGAGGCGGCGATATCGCCCCCCGACCCGCCAAGGGCGTAGCCGATCACGAGAAGCGGGGCGGCGATCATGAGAACGCCTTGGAAAACGTCGGTCCAGATGACGGCGTTGAAGCCGCCGATGGCGGTGTAGACGGTGGTGAGGACGCCCATGAGGAGCACGCTCACGGCGACTTCGAGGCCGGTGAAGGCGGAGATGGCGAGCGATGGCAGCACGAGGATCACGCTCATGCGGCCTATCGTTTGGAAAAGGATGCACTGGGCGCTGGCGATCAGCCGCAGGCCGCGATTGAAGCGGCGATGCAGGTATTCGTAGGTCGAGGTGATCTCGAGTTTTCTCAGCAGCGGATAGATAAGATAAGCGGAGATGAAAAACCCCGCCACCATCATAATGCCGGGAAAGAACATCACGAGATTCGTCGAGAAGGAGAGCGCCGGGATGGCCATGAAGCTGATGGAGCTCGCTCCCGTGGCGAACATGCTGATGCCGGCGGCCCACCATTTGACGTCGCGGTTGCCGAGCGCGAACTGGGCGCTGGTCTCGCCCTTGCCGGAGAGCGCAAGGCCCACCCAGACCATCGCAACGAAATAGAGGCCGATGGCGACGTAATCGAGGAGGGCGAGCGGGTAGCGGGTTTTGGCGACCTCGACGCGAAGTTCGGCGGCGCCGTCGCGGGCGAGGAGGCGCGGACCGGAGGAGGTGGCGACGGCGAGCACACCCGCCGGGGGCACGCGCGTGTCGCCTGCGCTCACGAACCAGGCGTCGACGACGGCGTTGTAGACGGCGGGCGCGGACAGTTCGGCGGCGAAGGCGATGAAGTGGGCGGTGGCGGAGGGGAGCAACGCGGGCGCGGCGAGGGCGGCGGGCGCGGCGGCGCGTATTTGCCAGCCGGTGAAGGTGGTGCCGTCGAGCGGGCGCAGGCGCAGGGCCCAGGCGTCGGCGCGCGGGGCGCCGGCGGCGTCACGGCCGCCAAGGACGAGGATCTCGTTGTAGTGCGTGGTCGCGGCGGCGGCGAATACGGGGCCGCCGGGGAAGTCTTCAACCGCGATCCAG
Source organism: Opitutaceae bacterium (assembly GCA_027482505.1). Taxonomy (GTDB): domain Bacteria; phylum Verrucomicrobiota; class Verrucomicrobiia; order Opitutales; family Opitutaceae; genus IMCC26134_A. The sequence goes on from JAIXVY010000093.1 coordinate 3,685, forward strand.
GCGGGCGCGGCGGAGGCGAGATCGAGGACAAACACCGAGGCGGTGGCGCGTCCCTCGGCATCAAGGCCGCCGATGACGTGGAGCTTGCGGCCGGCCAGGGCGAGCGTGGCGCGCGCGCGGGGAGCGGGGAGAGCCGGCAAATCGGCGACGGCGACGGCTCCGCCGGAAAGAGAGAGGCGCCGCACGATGGAGGAATTTTCACCGCCGACGAGAATCCAGTCGCGACCATCGGCGAGCCCCGCGGCACCCGCGGGCGCGCGGAAGCCGGCGGGCGTGGTCAGCGGCGACCACGTGGCGCCACCGAAAGGACGCGACCAGGCAGCCTCGCCGGCGAAGGCGAACCAGGTATCGCCAAGCACGGCGACATGATCCGGCGAGGCGGGCGGAACGGCTTCGACGGCGGAAGCGAGGACGACGACGGGCGACTCCGATCCATCCGCAAGCGCCGGATGCGGGACCGACAAAGGCAGAATGAGAAGGGCCAGGAGACGAAGGAGGCTCATTGAAAAATCAGGGGCGGGACGAGACGAGCGCGGCGAAGTCGGACCAAGCGGGTTCGAAATCTTCAGGATCGGGGCTTTGGACCTCGACCCGCACGGAAGCCGTCTCGCCGGCCGCCGAAGGCGCGGAGCGGCGAACGGTGAAAGTTTTGCCACCCGCGACCACGCGCAAGGACGCGGAGCCGAACTCCCCGGAAACGCGCACTTCCGCGTCTGCGGTCGTGGACGCGGGCCGGATCTCGACGACGACGCGGCGGGAGTCCTTGCCCGGGGCCGGATCCCGTAAAACGAGGTCGCCATAGGGCGCGGAGGCCAGGCGGAAAGGCGTCGCCTCGGAGACCGTCTGGGCAAAATCGGAGGCGTGGACTCGCACGATGAAATCGCCAAAGGCGTGACGGTCGGGGCCGGCGGGCAGGAGGGTTTGCGACGGACCATGCACCGTTCCGCCGGTGCCAAAGCGCACCAGCGCCTCGATCCGGGCGGCGGGGACGGGGGCGGAATCGGCGAAAATGTCGAGCACGCCCACCATGCGATCGGGCAGGCAGAGCCAAAGCTGGCTGGCGCGCCAAGGGACCAGTCGCCCCTTGCGTGAACTGCCGAAGGCGTGGAGCTGGTAATCGGCGGCGAAGGCCGAGTGGTGGCGTCCGAGCGCGAGGGCCGATTTCATGCCGGAGGTCAGCGATGCGAAAGACTGGGGCCGCGCGCGATCGCCACCGAGATATACGCGCGGACCGACCGCCATCAGGATCACGCCGCGCGAATCGTCCGGGCGCATGATCTGGGCCCCAAGGAGCGTGGCGTGACCGGGCTCGTCCCCGGGGATGTCGCGCAAAGTGGCCGCGTAGTTGAATCGTCCATACCAGGCGCGCGGGCCGGCGATATTGCGGTCGAGCACCGTGTATCCGTCGGGCAGGGAGCGGGCGACGACATCCGGCGTCCACCACGCGACCTGCCAGCGAGCCAAGGGCCAGTCGTTTCCGATCCGCGCGCCGGGCGCGGGCGGCGTCACCATGCCCCGCACGTAAGGATTACGAGTGACGGCGACAACGGGTTCCCCGCCGGCGGGCCGGGCGGCGCCGTTCCACTGGTGTTTCCAGGAGGGCGAAGTCCAGAACTCGCCGAGACGGCCCACGCTGACCGGCCCATACCATTCGAGGCCGCGCAGAAGCTCGAGCGCGACCGGATCGCCCGTGATCTCGTGATGGCGCGCGATGTAGAAAGCGACGACATCGTGATATCCAATGCACTCGTTCTGACTCCAGATGTAGCGGGTGGCTCCATCGGGAAGAACGTGGCCGCGCTGCAGATGAAGCAGAAAACGCGAACGCTCCATCCAGGCTGAATCGCGAAGGTGGAGCCCGAGGTTCAACGCGTGGAGGGAAAGGGTGAGGTCGATGTTGGTGTAACCCTTGGCGTGGACGGAACGGTGGCGCTCGATGTGAGGCTCCAGCACGGCAGCGGTCAGGCGAAAGGCCTCGTCCCAGCGCGCATGGTCGGCGGCGGACAAACTTTCGGGAAACAGAGCCGAAAACTCGCGCAGGGCGGTGAGCGCAGGCCCGAGCGCGAAGTCGTCCAGGATATCCCGGCCGCCGCGCAGCGCTCCGGCCCGGCCGGAAAAGACAAGCGCGTCAACGTAGGCGCGGGCGCGGCGCAAAAAACGTTCCAGCAGCGCGGGATCGTTGCGCAGGGGGCTGGCGGGGTTGGCGTAGAGCCAGAGATAAGCGTCGAGCCGCGCGGCGACCTGGCGTGCGTCGCGAGCGTCGCCGGTGCCGCGAAGGGCGAAGAAGCCCGCGGCGTTTTGCTCGTCGATGACCGGCCATTGGGCAGCGGGATCGGGTCGGGCGAGCTCGGCGCGGGCTCCATCGGCCAAACGCGCGACATACGGATTGCCCTCCACCGCACGCAGGGCGGCCAGGCAAGAGAAGGCTCCGCCTTGCTCGCCGGCGCGACCGATGAACGCCGCGCACGCAAACACGACGCAGGCGAGAAAGGGGGGAAAGCACTTCATGGCGAAAGTGAGGAAAGCTTACTGGTCGCGACCATCGGGAACGCTCACCGGGCAAGGCGGGAGACCTCTTCGTCGCTCAAGGCGCGAGCATGGATCTGCAACTCGTCCAACGCGCCCACGAAGCCCTTTACCCTGGATTCAACCAAGGCGCCGTCCGGCTGCTTCATGCGCTCCGTCACGGACCCCATGCGCAGCACGGCGGGAATCGCGGTCGGGGCGGCAAGCGGCGCCGTCCCCACCAGGCGGCCTCCGGCGAAAAGCCTCAGCTGGCCGGCGCGATGCACCAGGGCGACATGCGTCCATGCGCCTTCGGGCAAGGGCGCGGAGTCGGCGACGACGTTCCACACGCCGCCTGCGCTAAGCGAAAGCGCACCGCGATTGTTGGTGCGGATGACGAAGCCTTTGTTCGCTCCCGCGTCCAGACAGGTGCCGTATTGCGCGGCGCGGCCGCCGGGACAGGCCCAGAAGGCGACGGTGAAGGAGCCGTCTCGGGAAAGCGCCGTCAGATCAACGGGCACCAACACCTGGCCGGATGGCTCTTCGGCAAAGCTCGCCGAGCCGCCCGCGCGCCCGGCCTCCACCTCCACCCGGCCCTCCACCGCGGCGGACCGCGCGGCGGACGAGGCGCCGGGGAACGCGCCATTTTCGAGACGGTCGAATGACCAGCGCATGACCGGGGACAGATCGACCGGCTGGGCGCGCAGCGTCGCCACCATGGTCGAGATCGACAAACAAAAGGCGAAGAAACGAGAGAGCACGAGGGGGTTCATGGCCGAGCGGGGAGGATCATGCGGTCAAACAAGGCGGGGGACGACGACGCGCAGGGGCAGGCGATCGGACGCCGGCCCCGCGAAAAGTTCGCGAGGCACTTCGTCCAAAACGTAATCGTTGCGCGCCTCGTCCCAGCGCCGCCAAGTCCGGGTGTCGACGGTCGCCCGCACGGACTTCTTCTCGCCCGGGAGGAGGGCCACGCGGGCGAAGCCGCACAGTTGCAGCAGGGGGCGGCCGGGCCGAGAGTCGCGAACGTAAAGCTGGACGACCTCTTCGCCTGCGCACGAGCCGGTGTTTTCGACCGTGACCGTGGCCTCGCGCGTCGTGGGTTCGAAGGCCAGCGAGCGATACGCGAACGTGGTGTAGGAGAGACCATGGCCGAAGGCGAAGAGCGGCGTGCCTGCAAAATAGCGGTAGGTGCGCCCATCCATGCCGTAGTCGCGAAAATCGGGCAGTTCCGCCTCCGACCGGTAAAATGTCACCGGCAGCCGGCCGGCGGGATTGCATTCGCCGAGCAAAGCCTCTGCGACGGCCTCGCCGCCGCGTTGGCCGTAATACCAGGCGAGCAAGATCGCGTTGGCCCGGCCTGGATCAAAGCTCACCGCGCTGCCCGCGGTTAGCACAAGCGTGACGGGTTTTCCCAAGGCCGACACCGCCTCGAGCAGCGCCCGCTGCGGCGCGGGCAAGGCAAGCGTGGTGCGATCTCCGGAGACGAAACCCTCGCACGAAAACGGATTTTCCTCCCCCTCCAGATCCGGCGTGATGCCGAGGGCGAGGACGACGTGGTCGGCCTGACGCGCGGCGGCGATGGCGCGCTGCATATCCGACGAGGGATTCGGCACTCGCCAACCGAGGCGCGCCTTGGCGGTGAACTGGTTTTGCGTCAGTTCAATGCGGAACGACACCGGCCGGCCCGCGACAAACTCCGTCGACAGGGTGCGGATGCGAAAGGGCCCTTCGCTCCATTCGTCGAGCACGAGCCGCTCGTCAAACCAGAGGCGGGCGCCGCCGACCAGGGTAAGGTCGAGCAGGTAGGCGCCGGAGACGGGAGGGACGAGCGCGCCGGTCCAGCGCGCGGACGTATCGCGCACCGCGATGTGCGGCTGCGGATGGTAGTAGTCCCAGTCGAGATCGAGCTGGGCGTCGACCCGCGTGTGCGAAGGCGGTCCGGACAAGTCGCGATTGCCCCAAAACTCGCCCAGGACGCCGGGCGTTTTTTTTTCCGCGGACGTGAACAGTTCTCCCGGCGCGAAGGAAAACTGGTTTTCGGGAAACCCCGCGGCGAGGGCGCAGCCGGGTTCGTGCAGCACGCGCACGCCACGGGCGGAGAGCTTGGCGCGCAGTCCGGCCAGAATCGTGACCGGGCGGGCGGGCGTTCCGGCGTAGTTGCCGAGCAACGCCGATTTATCGTCGGCCACCGGGCCGATGACGGCGACGGTGCGGAGGCGGCGAAGATCGAGAGGAAGCGCGCCGTCGTTTTTCAGCAAGACCAGCGACTGGCGCGCGGCCTCGAGGGCGAGGGCGTCGTGCGCGGGGGCGTCGTTGGCCAACGCGGGGATACAGTCGTAGGGCCCGCGCCCGGGCGGATCAAACTGGCCAAGGCGGAACCGCAGGGTGAAGAGCCGGCGCAGGGCGCGATCCAGATCCTCCATGGCGCAAAGACCCCGCTCCAGGGCCTCGGGCAGGGCGGCGTAGGTGGCGCCGGAGCAAAGGTCGTTGCCCGCCTGAAGCGCGAGCGCGGCGGACTCGGCGGCGTCGCGGGTGAACTTGTGATGCGCGTGGACATCGTGCACGCAGTCGACGTCGCCGACCACCGCCCCCTGAAAGCCCCAGCGCTCGCGCAGGACCTCGGTAAGCAGGCGACGGTTCACCGGGCCGGGCACGCCGTCGATGGCGTTGTAAACCGACATGAGAGACTGGGCGCGCCCCTCGACGATGCCGGCCTCGAAGGCGGGCAGGTAGGTCTCCCAGAGATCGCGCGCCGAGGGACGGGCGTCGAAGGTGTGTCGCTCGGCCTCGGGCCCGCTGTGGACCGCGTAATGCTTGACCGTGGCGACGGTCTTGAGATGGCGCGGATCGTCTCCCTGCAAGCCGCGGCAAAACTCCGCGCCGAAGCGCGAGGTGAGATACGGACACTCGCCGTAGGTCTCCTGTCCCCTGCCCCACCTTGGATCGCGAAAAATGTTTATGTTGGGCGACCAAATCGTGAGCCCCTCGTAGATTCTGGTGGCCCCGCCGGACGCGCGGACGGTGGCGTGATACTTGGCGCGCGCCTCGGTGGAAATCGCCTCGGCGATGCGCCGATGCAGCGCGGGATTCCACGTGGCCGCCAGCGCGATGGCCTGGGGAAACACCGTGGCCACCCCGTTTCGCGCCACCCCGTGCAAAGCCTCGTTCCACCATTGGTAGGCCGGGATGCCGAGCCGGGGGACGCCCCGGGTGTCCATGCCGAGCTGGTCGACCTTTTCCTCCAGCGTCAGGCGCGAGATCAAATCGTCCACTCGGACAATGATCGGCAGGTCGGGATCAAGATAAGGCGCTTGCACGTTGAAAAAAATAAACCGGCGCGAGCCCCGCGCAGTTCACGGGGCGCGGTGCGGAGCGGAGCGCGCGGCCCATTGGAGCGGCTCGAGGATATCCTCCCCGCGATTCATCGGGCGGGGAGGAAGGGACGAGGCGCAAACACTGCGGGGAATGACTCGGCCTACTGGCCCAGCGCCAGATACAGGTGGTCCAACTGACCGCGGAACGATCGGTCGGCGCCGCCCTTGCCGATGAAAAACACGACGGAAGGAGGCAAAAACTCCCAACTGCCCGCCAGCTTGGACTCGGCCTTGGCCGAATCGATCTCCAGGCGCGCGACCTTGTCGTCGATCGTGGCCCGCACCCGGCCCCACTTGCCCGCGGGCAGAGGCAGCACGGTGGAGGTGACCAGCTCCTTGCCCGACTCGTCCGGCAGGGACTGCCACACATTGAGCGTCAGTTCCCCGCGCGAGCGACGGTAGCGCAGTTCGCAGAAGCGATACAGGTAGGCGATGGTCTGATGCTCGGGTCCCTCGGGATCGGCGCGAAAGTCCACGCCCATGACGAAGCGGTTGCCCACCGGCTGCTTGGCCGCGAGACGGATGCCGTCGGGCTGGGTGCCGTCGAAGGCGAGGCCGCCGCCCGGGGCCAAGGCGAGCCACGGAGCCGACACCGTGACATGGTTGGTGCCGACGACATCGACGAGGGTGAGTTCGCCTTTCTTCTGAAGCACTTTTCCGGAGTGCCAGTAGGCGTAGGTGTCCCTGGGCAGCGTCGGAGCCGAGCCGGGGCGGTCCCCGGCGGACTGGGCGCCGGCGGGAATCGCGGAGATAACGGCGCAGACGATCCAGACCCAAGGAAGACGGAGAAAGGCGGGGTTCATGGCGCGAAGACTCAAGGAGTGGACAAAACGATCTCCGAGATGGAGCCGACAAAGGCGCGCTCGCCGACCAGACCGACGCGCACCGTGGTCTCGATATGTCCGGGCACGGCTTCGGGAGGGAGAACGTCCTCCGATCGGCTCATGCCCACGAGCAAGGTGAGTTTGCCGTCCTTGAAGGTCGCGGTGGCCTGGTTCCAGATGTCGGGACTCACCGGCGCGTGGACGGTGAAATATTTTTTCTCGGGGTAAAACACGATGAACTCCACCCGCGAGCGCTCACGGTTGTAGCGCAACTCGTAGCACCCGCCGAAGACCACGATCGTTTGCAGAGCGGGTCCGGTGGACGCCGGCCGGAAGCGCACGCGGGCCTGGACCTCGGGCAGGGGATCGAGTTTGCCCGCGGTGCGGCCGGGGTCGGCCTGGGCGCCGCCGAGCACGACCACGCGACGGCCGCCCTCATCCTGGTCGACGGCGACCGAGGCGCCGGAACGGAACTGCAAGGCCGGTCCGCCCGCGGTTTCGGGCACGGACACGATTTCGCCGGCCGCGATGGCGTCCGAAAAGTTCCACGAGCGGATGACGCCGCCCTGCGCGGTCGCGGCCAAGACGGAAAGGGCGCTGACGAAGAGGTGGGATAGAAACCGGGGGGCAATCATGGGGGGAAGCAGAGAGCAATCAGCCGAAGGAAAAGGTTCCTGAACGCGGAGCGCGTCAGGGGGTGGACGGCAGATTCCACCAGCGCCAGATCTTGGGATTCACGGTGAAGTTCTGGTTGCCCACCATGGCGGACACATGAAAATCGGCCCAAAGGTAGAACGCCTTGTTGCCGGGCTGTGAGACGCGATATCTGGCCGCGACATTTTTCTCGGTGGTGGGCTCGACGGTGGGATCAAGATCCGCGTCGCCGATGCCAAAAGGATCGTTGGTCTCGGCCATCAGGACAGTCTGGCTGGGCGCCGGGATGGTGGACATGCGCGCGTTCCAGCGACCCTGGCCCGCGTTGAAGGCCCAGATGTTGGGATTAAAGCTGAAGTGCGCGTAGTTGCCGTAGGGCTGGGTGGCGCTGGTGACTCCGTCCGGTATCTCGGCGTTGCTCGCGAACCAGGTTGGTCGCTGTTGATATTGGTAAGCGCCGGTGGTCACGAAGCCGGGTTTTTTGGGGAAGTAGCGATCTATGCTTTCATAAACCGTAAGCCGATCAGTCGGTCCGCTCGCGTTGGGACGAAGCTCGCCGGCCTGGATGCGCCCGGGGCTGCCCGCCAGCGGAGAGTTGGGCATCATATTCCGGTTTTCGGCCAGATACATGGACACCGCCTTGCCGATCTCGCGCAAATTCGACATGTCGTTGACCGAGCGAGCGGACTGCCGGACGCGACCAACGGTCGGGATGATGATCGCCGCCAGAATGCCGATGATGGCGATGACGGTCAGCAGCTCGATCAGGGTGAAACCGCTCCGGCCGCGCTCACCGAAAGAAATTCCTGTGTTCATAGAAAAAGAGAAAAGGGCGCCGACGCGATCGGCCGCTTACCACCAGCGCCAGATGTTCGGGCGTGATGCCGCGGTGAGCGCGGGCTCGCTTTGATCGCCGGGGAGGCTTTTCACGCTGCCGTCGCAAAAAAGATAGAGGGCGTTTCCGTTGCGATTGACCCGATAGCCGGTCTGAACGTCGCCGGTCGTCACCGGCGCGCGGGAAGGATCCATGGCAAGATTGTTGGCGCCGTTCATCTCCCCGACGATGACGATGCGCGAGGGGTTGGGTATGACGCTGAAGCGACCGGCCCAGCGGCCATTATTCACGTTGCTGTTGTAACCATAGGCCACCGGCCGGGTCTGGAGGTAGCCCGCGGGAGGGGTGAAGCCAGGGAATTCCTCGGCGAAGTTGCTATACCACATGTCACCTCGGCTCAGGTAATTGTAGATCGAGGTCGTGGTGAATTTGGGTCCCTTGCCGAAATAGCGGTCCACGGCCTCGTGGAAGGTCCAACGGTCGGGCTGCCCGGTGCCGGTGGAAGTGCCGGGAATCAGGGTTTTGTTGTTCGGAAGAAGACCCTTGTTGTCCGTGACGTGAAGCTGGATGCCCTGGCCGATCTGGCGGAGGTTGGAAGCGTCGCGGGCGGTGGCGGCATTGCGGCGCACCGAACCCACGGTGGGAATGATGATCGCCGCCAGGATGCCGATGATCGCAATGACGGTGAGCAGCTCGATGAGGGTAAAACCGCGGGGGGATGAAATGCGGGGGGACATGGGGAGGGGGGGGAGACTGGCGCGAGGGGAGTTTTCCAAGCCGAAGCGGCAGGCGCGCGACGGACGGGGCTGGTTGGCGAAGGGGGCCAATACCGGGTCGACGGGGCGAAACGGCATCGGCGTAGTTGCTTTTAGGATACAAAAAACATCTGCGCGGGGAGCCAAGGGGAGGATGGCGCCTAGCACACGGCTACCCTCGCATATTTCGCCAAAGTGCCAAGCGGTTTTTTCTTTTTTTGCGCAAATTTTCGGAAAATAACCAATCAACTTCTCCGCCACCTCCCAGCATGGAGCCCAGCATGGCTCGCATGGGCACAAAAAAGCCGGGAGCGACCGGCTCCCGGCTGAAGCGACATGTCAGTCGTTGAAGATCAGGAGCTGCGGCGGCGACGCAGGCCGACAAAGCCGACTGCGCCCAATCCGGCCAAAATCGCGAAGGAAGAAGGCTCGGGGATGGCGGAGGTGTAGTTAATGTAGAGCTTATCCGTGTCCAAACCAGTCCCCTGGACAATCGAGAAGCTACCATCAAAGGCATTGGAGAAACCGGTAGTGCTAAGCACAAAGCTGCTGGCGCTAAAACTCGTGATAGCCGATCCTGAATCAACAAACAACCAAGAGTAGTTTGAGTTGGGATTGAAGTTTTGCGCGGCGCCAGCGACCTGGCCGGCGGTCAGCGAAACAAGATTGATGGTGAACTGTCCTACCCCGGCGGTGATGTTAAGGGAAGCAGGGTTGAGCAGATCCCAGCCGGCAGCGGATCCTGCGGTCCCTGTGGCGTTGTTGATTTCAAACTCGAAAGCACCTGCGTTCGCCCACGTAACCGCACCAGCACTCATCGTCCCGGTGCTATTGCCAGGCGCCAAAGTCTGATTGGCACCGATGGTTAGATTATTACCTGAGAAGTTGGTCCCGGCCAGAGTGCCGGAAGCAAAGGTAAGCGCGCCGGTGTAGTTGACGGAGGAATTATACGCAAAGCGGCCGCCGCTCACAGTCACATTGCGAGTGAGGCCAACAGAACTATCATAGCGGAAGGTAGCATTTGCGGCAATGCTGACACCTGAGGAGGAATTGATCGAGCCGGCTCCACCCACAACCAGCGTGCCAGCGTTTACGTTGGTCGCACCTTGATAGGTGCCGCTTGTCGTATTACTATTGCTGTTAGCTCCTGTAATGGTAAGCACTCCAGTGCCGTTTTTATTTAGCGTCGTGCTAAAACCAGCATCTGTATTGTCTTTAATTTGCTCATTACCAGAAAGGATGATATTGCCAGCGCCACCGAAAGCTATAGCGCTATTAACCGAGGCAGTCGGGCCTTGATTGTTCTGTATGTTTCCAGTGAGCGTCAGGGTTGAGTTCGGATTCGTATTACGAATTTCCGAACTACTGCCACTAACACGGCGGTCAAAATTGAAAACTCGGTTAGAGCTGGCATCTGCCCCTGTGTATTCGAAGAACCCGTTATCGCCCACAGCCCCGCCTCCCATGGTGATAGCAGTGCTGGTGCCACCATCGCCAAAGCTGCTAGCTACGCCGAAGTCAGCAAGAACGGACCCAATCGCCCGGCCCTTAATAATTTGTAGATTATCAGTTTGACTGGCATTACCAAGATTAACCACGGAATTGGCATTGTTTATAACGACCGTGGCTGCATTTAAGTTAATTCCATTACCGAATGTAATGCTACCAGTGGGGGTGATATCAATGCGGCCCGCCCCGCCGATATTGGCCACGAAACCTCCATCAGAGATACTTCCCTGAAGGACCAGATTTCCCGTGCCGGTGCCAGTAACAGAATTAATAGTCCAAGTTTGATTAGAGGACAGCGTAATAGGGGCCTGAAACAAAAGTGACGACGTATTAGCCGCTTTCGAAACGCCGCCTGCGCCAAGCAGGATGCTACCACCGCCGGAACTATTGATGGTGAAAGCACGAGATGCACCACCAGAAGGAAGCCCATTCATCTCGATCCCATTGATTGCCAAGGAACCAACAACGCCCGCACTCCGCGCCGCGGTGAACACACCGTTGGCCACAACCAGCGTGGAATTGGCGGCCGGGGCGGTGCCGCCGACGTAAGATGTTCCCAAATTTAAGTTATCAGTGTTGTCAGCCTTTGTTACAGTTTGGGCATTGCCCGCAGTAACAACAGCAAGTGCAGACAGAAGAATTACGGACGATTTGTAGTGATTTTGCCGATACACAACGGCAGGGCGGACTGAGGTGCGAACGGATGCGTAGGTCATGGTTGGAAAGCGTGCTGACGGGGTTGGGGTTGGCCGCTCGGCGGGGGCGCGGACAACTGGGGTGACATCCCCAAGAAGGCATCTTGCCTGAATTTTCCAAGCATTATTTTATTCTTTTGCGCAAATTTCTGCAAATTATTCTTGGAAAAACTCCCCCACCCGTCAGCCTTGATGACCATCGCCCCAATGGCCCGCCCCCCTTCCCCACGCGTCAATTTAGCCAGTATCGCCGAGCGGCTCGGAGTATCTATTTCCACCGTATCGCGCGCCCTCCGCGGCCAGGACGGCATTCACCAGGAGACCCGCTCACGCATCGTCGGACTGGCGCATCAGATGGGCTACAGCCTGCGGCCCGCCTCGGTCGCGGAGCCCGCGTCCGCCCAGAACGCCCTCCGCCATGTGCTCGCGCTTTCCCAGACCAGCTCGCCCCAGGTGGATCAGCGCTACATGGCGGGCATGAGCGGCGCGGCAGTGGCGGCGAACGTGGCGGTGCTCGCCCACCTCGTGGCCGAGGCGCAGTGCGCGAGCGTGCTCGATCCGAAGCTGGGGCCGGCCTCCCTGCGGGCGGGCCTGGTGCGCGGGGTGGTCTTCCTGCACCGCTGGCCCAAGGAAGTGGTTGCGCAAATTTCCCAGAAAATTCCCGCAGTCTCCGTGGTGCACGACTATCCGGGCACCGAGGCGGACCTGATCGGCATCGACGACCGCACCGGCGTCTCCGAGCTGGTGGCGCATTTCCGCGCGGGCGGGCATCGCAGGATCGGTTTTTTCGGGCTGTGCCCGGAGGTGAGCTGGTCGGGCGCGCGCTTCGCCGCGTATGTCGAGGCCCTGCTGGCCCATGGACTGGAGTTCGACGCGCGCGACGTCATACGCGTGGACCGCGCCACCGCGCTGCGCGTGGGCGAGTTCGCCCCGGGCCCTTGGACGCGCGAGCTGGCGGAAAGGCGCAAATCCGGAGTGGACGCCTGGCTCTGCCCGAGCGCGATCACCGGACGATCCCTCCTTCGGCATCTGCTGTCGCAGGGGCTGCGCGTGCCCGAGGACGTGGCCGTGGCCAACTATCACGGATCCAGCGCCGGTGAACTGAGCGGCGGCCTGCCCGCGATGACCACGACCGACATCGTGGACGAAGAGCTGGGGGCGGCGGCGGTGCGCCGTTTGATGACCCGCCTGGACAATCCCCACGAATCACGTCGCGCCATCCTCATACCAGCCCGCCTGAGCATCGGCCAAACCACGCGGCCCGCGTCGGGACACACGCGCACCGCGACAAAGCAGTAGGCCGGCGCATGCTCGTCCCCCCTTCCCACTTTTTCAATTCAGCCATTCCTTTTCAATCATGACCCCCGCCTTGCTTGATTCCGCAGCCCGCAGCACATCGGCCACCCCGGCCGCACCGCCCACCGGAATCGTTATCCTCGGCGCCAATTTCGGCGCGAAAATCGCCCGCCAGCTCATGGCGGCGAGGGGCCCGGTGCGTGTGTCCGGCGTATGCGATCTCGACCAATCGAAGGCGCGCGCGCTGGCGCACGAACTGGGCGTGCCTTATCATCCCGACCTCGATTCGGTGCTCCGCGATCCGCGGGTCGAGACCGTCGGAGTCTTCACCGGGCCAGCCGGCCGAGGCCGTTTGCTGGAGCATATACTAAACGCCGGCAAACACGTCATGACGACCAAGCCGTTCGAGCTGGATCCGGTCGAGGCGGAACGAGCCTTCGCGGCGGCGAAGAAAAACCATGTTGCCCTGCATCTGAATTCGCCCGCGCCGTGCCCCGCCGCGGATCTCTCGGCCATCCGGGGCTGGCTGGCGCGCGGAGACCTGGGGCGGCCGGTGTCGCTCCACGCGTGCACTTGGGCGGATTACAACGAGCATGCGGATGGCTCCTGGATGGATGATCCGCAACGCTGTCCGGGCGGCCCCCTGTTCAGGCTCGGCGTGTATTTCCTGAACGATTTCGCCGGTTTGCTGGGCACGCCATGCGAGGTGCATGTGATGCACGCCCGCCTGCGCACGGGACGCCCCACGCCGGACAACGCCCAAATTTGCATCCGATACGACACCGGGGCGCTGGCCAATGTCTTCGCCTCCTTTTGCATTGGCGATGGCGAACCATATCGGGACGAAATCACCATCGCCTGCGAGCGAGGCACGATTCATCGCTGGATGCAGCGCACCGGCTCCATAGACATGAGCGGCGATCACGCGGTGGCGGAACTCAAGACGCCTGGACGCCCGCTTGAGCGTATCGTTACCCGCCCTGGCGACTACGCCGGCTGGTATGATTGGGCCGCTTTCCATTCCGCGGTGCGACGACTGCCGGGCTCGGTGCCCAATAACGCGGACGAAACCGTGGCCGGAGTCAGGTTGCTGGAAGCCATGGCCCGCTCATTTGCCTCGGGCAAAACCGAGGCCGTGAGCGCGACGCGCGTGGGCTAAGGCCCAAGTTTTGCTCGTTAAGGCAGGGCCAGTCGTGCCAGCAGAACCGCGGCGCGTAGCCGCGAGGCGTTCCCGCGGACACGCCACTCTCCCGGCGCGAAACCCGCGGGGAATGCCATCGCGCGCAAAGCTCCCTTCTATGCTACCCTGCCC
>JAIXVY010000339.1 GCA_027482505.1 Opitutaceae bacterium
TTGTCGCCCTTGCGCTCGGCGCCGCCGGGCTTGGCTACCACCACCTGCGCCAGTCGCCGCCCGTCGAAGCGCCGCCGACCGCGGCTTCGGCCGCCGTCGCTTCCACCCGCGAGCCCGAGGATCCGGCGATATCCGCCTCCACCGAGCCGGCAGCGATAGAACCGGCCTCGCCCGCCGCCTCGGCGGAGGCTCGAGCGAACGCCGCGGCGCGCATCGCCGAGGCCGCCGCGCGCCAGGACGCGGATGCGTTGCCCGAACTCGTCCGTCACCTATCAAGCGCCGATCCAGCCGTCCGCGGCCTCGCGCTTGAAGGCATCTTGCAGCTCGGCGACGCCGCCGGGGTCGAGCCGCTGCGCGCCGCCGCCCGCCGCGCGCGGGATCCACGGGAAGCCGCGCGACTGCTCGAGGCCGCCGATTATCTGGCGCTTCCTCCCGCCCCTCCCGCCTCCGGCACCTATAAAACCGTGTCCGGCATCCGGGAACGACGCGCCGCCCCCGCACCGTCGCGCGCTTCCCCGACTTTCTGATTTCCCACCCCCATGAAAACACAACACCTCCCATGGATCCTGCTTCTCGCACCCGCCCTCTTCGCCAACCACGCCACCATCACCGACGTCGGAGGCTTGGTCGCCCCGCTGGTCATCAATCTAACTTTGCGCGAGTCCATCGGCGGCTACGCCGTGGACCAGACCTTTGAGGCCAAAGAGGCAGCCAAAGGCGTCACCTACCCGGACTACTCGACGTTCTCCACCACCTACACCCCGGACCAGCCCCTGTCCGCGATCCGCAATCCCTTCGGCTGGGATCCGGCGCGCGCCGCCTACCACGTCGAACGCGTCACCACCAATTCGTCCAATCCCGGCGCGCCCGTCGTAACCGCCACCGGCGTTCGCAATCTTTACACCAGCCGCTACACCAACGCCACCTTGCTGGCCGATCTCGCCGCGGCCGGCCTTCTCGACTCGGTCCAGGGCTACCGCATAGTCGCGGTGAAGTTCGAGCTCGACCACGAGGTTCACTTCGACACCGGCGCCTACAACACCCACGTAAACGATCACCTGTATTTCTTCGCCGAGCGCGGCGCGAACGATCCCGCGCCCGTTTTCCTAGGCGCCGAATACGAGGACATCTACGTTTTCACGCCCGTGATGGGACTGGTCCGCCACACCACCGTGCGCACCGGCCGCTACGCGGACACCTTCACCGGCGATCCCGTCGAGGGCGGCTTCGACTACGCGCTCGCCTCGCTAAATGAATCCGTCTCGAGCGCCGGCGAATACGTCTTCTACCGCCCGGCCTCTAGCGGCAACCTCTACGCCATTCGCGCCGCCGGCGTCCTGCGCTGGACCGAGCGTTACGACGCGCGCCGCGGCGACCTGCTCATCGGCGCGCCCGCCGGCGGCGGGCTGGTCGGCCCGGCCGAGGGTTACTACGTCACCGACGAAGACGCCGACGGCGTTGCCGAGACGCTTGTGGCCAACGGCGCCAACCCCGCCATCGCCTCGGGCTCCGTCTCGGCCAGCGCGCCCGCGCGCCAGGCGAGCATGCTGCGCTACCTGAATCGGCTGCCGCCCGTCGCGCCCCATTAAGACCCGCGCGAAACAGCCTCCTCGGCGCCATCGCCCGCAGCTCTTTTCGGCTGCATCAAGACTTGGATCAACTCGCGCGCGAGCGGCGCCTCTCGCGCGAGCAGGCATACCGCATGCACGCGCCGCTTCACCTCCGCGTCCTGCAAGCCCCGACCGACGAGCAGAGGCAGATCGTATCCGGTAACCTGGCGGTAGCGCGTGTTCCACGAAACAGCCTCCTCCTCGTCGCCCGCCGACATCCACAGCGCCCACATCGTGGCGCACACTTCGGCGGCGCGTCCCTCGTCCAGCCCCGCCGCCAACGCCTCCAACTCGCGCAGCGCATCCCCCCGCCGCTCCTCCCCCACCGCGCGCGCCAGACGTATCCAGCGATCCACCGTGAGCTTCAGGCCTGCGAACCGGCGTGCCAGCTGCGGCTCGGAACCGGCATCGCGCACCCGCTCCAGGCGAAACTCCGCCCAGCGCGCGTCAAAATCCCCCAAGAGCCCGCGCTGGCGATTGAGCCAGACCCACGCCTCCCCCTCTTTTCCGGTCTGCAACAAAAGCTCAAGACCCACGAGCGTCAGACCCGCATCCACTCCGCCGGCGCTCTGACGCTGACGCAGCCGCGCCCACACCCCCGCCCCGTCGCCGTCCGATGCGCAGGCCACCGCCTCCGCCCAGTCGCGGGCATCCGGCGCCCAGGCCGCTGCGGCCAGTTCTTCCGCCAAGACCCGGCGCGCTTCGGCTCCGCCCATCGGCAGCGCAAACCGCAAGGTCGCCAGCCAGCTACCCCGGCGCCTCGGCTCGTCTCGCACCCCTTGGCAGGCCAATCGCACCAGCGCGCTCGCGCGCCCCTCCGAAAGCAGCGCGTCATGCACAAACACGCGCGCATCCAGCCCGGCCTGGGCCGCCATGCCGAGCGCCTCCTCCAGCCGCTCCTGGGCGGCCAGTCGCAGCGCCAGTCGTATCTTGGGCTCTCGCGCCGCGGGCCAATAATCGATCGCGGCCAGGTAGGCCGACTGTGCGGCGGCCTGATCGCCGGCCGACTCCGCGCGCAAGCCTTGCGCGTAAAAACGCCCGGACTGCCAGCGCCGATACGGATCCAGGGGCCGGCCCTGCGTCTTTGACAGCCACAAGCCCCCGCCGGCGGCGAAGAGCGTCGCCACGATGCCTCCCACGATCAAAAGCCGCCGGACCGATTGCATTGGCCCTGCTTATGCGCAGCGGCCCCGAAATACGCACGTAAAACCGGACGCTCTTCGCGGCCCGACCTGTGCTTTCCGTCTTTCCAACCGAAGCGCCTTTGTCGTAAAACAAACGTCAACCCGGCAAGCCTGCCAAGTCCGACCGCACCTAGCGCCACCCGTTCAGCCCGTCCGCTTTAACGATGAATACCCGCCGCCTCCGCACCAAACTCGCCTGGATTTCCTGCGCGCTGCCTTTGGGCGCAGCTCTTTTCGCCCAATCAGCCGATCAAGGAGGAGGCCCTTCGAATCTCTCCCGACTCTTGGCGGGATCACGCATTCAAGTGATCGATCCGACCACCAAGCTGCCCGTCTCCCCCCCCGGCCTCGTTTCCGCCATCGACGACGACGTCTCTTCCGGCTGGACGCCTCCGGTTGGCAAAACCGTGGTCCTGCTGACGCTGCCGCAGCCCGCCGATATCAGCGGCTTCACGCTCTTCGCCCCCGGAGCGGCCGGCACCTACAAGGTCGAAGCCATCGATCAGCCCGGCGCCGAATCCGGACGCGTGCTCTTCACCAGCAATATCGCCGACCCCAAAAGCTCCGCACCAAAGCCCATCGTAGGTCGCTATCTGCGCATAGAACTCGACCTCACCGCCTCCGCCCCCATCCGGAGCATCGATACCATCGGCAAACTCCAGCCCGGAGCAGAAAACATGGTCAGCGTCATCTCGCCTGTCAGCGGCGAGCAAAATTCCGGCTCCGAAAGCGAAGGCCAGCTCGTGGAGGTCAACTTCGCCGCCGACGCCTTGGGCGCCAAGGTGGCGGCCGGGGCGGGCGACGGACTCTCCGCCATGATCGACGGCGACGCCGCCACCGCAGGCACAATCGTGATCAACTCGGGCAAAAGCGACCGGCCCCTGATCGAGCTCGCCGCCGCCGTCGAGGTCAGCCGCGTTTCCCTTTCCTTCGCGGAGGCCAGGGGCAAGGTCACCTTCCTGGCCACCGATCCCGACAACCCCACCCCCCGCGTGCTGGGCGAGGCCACTCTGAACGGCACCGGCAAGACTCTCACCCTCGACGTCTCCGGCATCTCCGCGCAAAACATCTCCATCCAATGGGAACCCGTCGACAACTCCTCGCTCGTGGTGGGCGAGGTTGGTGTCTTCGCGCTGGCCCGCGTGCGCCGCGAACGCGCGAACGACGACACCTCCTCCCAGTTCGTGGTGTTGCCCCCCAACAGTCCCTCCGCTCCTCCCGCCGCGCCCATCGTGAACCCTCCGCCGGTCAGGCCTGATGTTCCGCCGCCTGTCATCCTTCCGCCTTCGGTTCCGGTCAGTGCCTGATTCCTTTTCACGGATTTTCCGACGCGCCCCCGGCGCGGCGGAAACATGGGCCGCCGCCCTCGCGGCGGCCCATGTTTTTTTGGCGTGGTTCGCCCCGGCTTGGCTTGGGCCCTTCGCCTTGACGTGCATTCTTGCGGCCGCGGCATTCCCTCGCCTGCGAGATCTTCTGCCTTCCGGCGCCGTGCCGGTCGCGGCGATGCTCCTGGCTTTTTTTGCCCTCAAGGACTTTGCGACCCCGGGTCCGGTCGCGGCCGCGCTTTCCGCCTTGGATCCAGGTTCTCCCGCGGTCTTCGCACGCCAGCCGGACTGGCCGCGCGGTCTGGTGTCGTTGGGCAACTTCGCCGCCATACTGCTGGCCGTGCCCGTGCTGCGGGTCGTGCTCGCTCGCCCCCGGATCGCCCGAGCCGCCTCGCTGGGACTCGTGCTCGCGCTTGCCACCATAGCCATAGCCATCCTCACCCACCCGGCCTCGGCCGCGAACTATGGGAAGACCTTCCAGCTCGGGGCAGTCGCCAACCGCAATCCAGCCGCCGGCGCCTTCGCCCTCGGCACGATACTCGCCCTCGGATTGGCCCTCGACGCCCTGCGCGCGGCGCGACGGAGCGCCATTCCCGCCTTTGCCCTGACGGCATTGCTCGCCTGCGCGACGATCGGGCCCGGCTCGCGCGGAGGCATACTCGCGCTCGCCGCAGGCGCGGGCTGGCTCTTGTATCAGGAAAATCGCAAACGGAGCGGCCGACTCGTCATTCTCGCCTGCGGGCTCGGCGTATCCTTGCTGCTCCTGGCCCCCGGCCCTCTCTCGCGACTGGTGGTCGAGGGCGAAACCTACCGAGTGGAGTTGGCCGCCGCCTCCCTGCGCGCCTTGGCGCATGCTCCGTGGGGCGGTCTGGGGCTGGATGGATTTCAGGCCGGCTTCCCGCTTCTGGGCGGCCTCATTCCCGCCGAAGGCATGAAAGTCGTGCACCCGGATGTGGGCTGGGTGCTGGCCCTCGCGGAATGGGGCGTGCTCGGTTTTTTTGCAGTCGTTATCGCCGGAATCGCGCTCCTGCGCCCCGCGGCCTCGCCCGCGCCGGACTCGCCGGCGTTGGTTGCGCAAGCCGGACTTGTCGCGTGGGCCGCGGCGGCGATGGGAGACATCTCGTTTCACCGGCCCGAACTGCTCGTCACGGGGTTGTTATTCCTCGCCCTGCGCTTCCCCGCGGCGCCCCCGTCAGCCCCCAGCTCCCGGGGCCGGCCGGCCGCTTTCGCCGCGCTCGCCCTGGCCGCGCTTCTGGCAGTCGCCACCGGCTCGAACGCCATCCGTTCGGCTCGAGACCGCGCAGGCCCTGAATCAGCCGCCCGGCACATGCCCCTGGATCCCGCGACGCGCCATCGGCTGGGCAACCAGGCCATGATGCGCGGCGATATAGTCGGCGCGACCGCCCACTATGCCGTGGTCGCCGCCCTAGAGCCGGCCAATACGAAAGCTATTCAACCCTACGCGCGCGCCATCGCGGCCGTGCGACCCGACCTCGCGCTCGCGCTTTGGAAAAGACTCTTGGCCGGAGGCGCGCAACGCGCCCATGCCCTGCTGGGGGAAGAGCTGGTTCGACCGGGCACGGGCGACGCGTCCTACTGGATGTCCGTGCTCGATCAGAGACCGGAGCTTTGGGCCCAAATCGCGGACACGGAATTGCCTCGCGCGCAGTCGGCCTACGAAAAATGGCGCCGAGCGCCTTTGGCTGCGCTCTTGGCCACTCGTCCCGAGGCCGCGCTGGGCGCCGTGGCCCGCTGGGGATCGGTCGCGGAGTTGGACGCGTGGCTGGCCGCAACCCGACCGGCCCCCGATCCCGCGATCGCAATCACCGGAGCCCGCCTACTGGGCGAACGAGGCCGAGACGATCTCGCCTGGCGATGGCTCGTCCATCACTTTCCCAAGCCCGCGACGGTCGTATCGCCGCCCGACGCGGGCCTCGGAGCGCTCGTGCGCGCCAACCCGGACGACCTGCTGGCGGCCGCGAAATTGCTCGATCAAACCACCGAGCCCGAACTTCGCCTTGCGCTGCTCGCCCGGATCGCCGCCCGCCCGGGCGCCCCGGCCCTGTTTCACGTGCGCCTGGCCCACGAACTCAACGCCGCGGGCCGGCGCCAAGAGGCGCTCGAAGCCATGCTCAGGGCCGCGGCGCTGGCCGGCCGCTGACGCCACCGGCCGCGCGCAGACCGCGACGGCCCTTAGTTCTTGTGGTAGGAATAGTAATACCGCCCGCCCTCGGGCCGCACGCGGTTGAACACGATCCCGACATCCGCCGCGCCGCGCGTCCGCACCGTGACCAAGGCCTTGTGCGCCTGACGCAACGGCGTGTGCCGCATGCGAACCACGAACAAAACCCGGCTGGCCAGAGGCAGCAGATGCCCTGTGTCGTCCACCGGCCCGACCGGGGCGGAATCGACGACCAAAATCTCGAAACGCTCGCGCAGTCGGCCCAGGCACCCGGTGATGTCGCTGGTGCTGATGAGCTCGTTTACGTGCCCTGTGGACCGGCCCGCGGCCACCAGGCTGAGGTTGGGCTCGGAAGTCGGCCGCACCACCTCTTCGATGTTTGCGCGCTCTTCCAACAGCTCGCAAAATCCCGGGCTCGCGGCGCCGATATCGAAGGCGCGATGCAGACGGCCCCGGCGAAGGTCGCAGTCGACGAGCAGCACCTTTTTTCCGGCGCGCGCGAAGGCTCGCGCCAGATTGAGCGCGATCTCGGACTTTCCCTCGGAGGGCAAGGCGCTGGTGACCAGAAAAAGCGGCGCCGGCGCGGACGGCATGCCCATTTGGACAATAGATCGCAGCCGCCTGAACGCCTCCTCGAAAACCGACTCGGTGAACCGCCTCCGGCCTGTAGACGCAGGTCCGGTAGGCAGCTGGGGCACCTCAACAAATCCACGGCAGCCCAGGCGCTCTATCGTTTCCTCGACCGAGTAGCTGCGCTGGTCGATGCGAACCGCGAGCAACAGCGCGGCGAAACCGGCCGTGATGCCCGCGACGGCGCCGGAGACCAGCCGGCGGCGCAGCCCGCGGTCAACTTCCTGCGCGGGCGAGGCGGCCTGGAGAATTTGCACCAACTCCTGGTCGACGCCCTTGCGAGCATCGAGATTTTGCAGGGAACCGAGCAGGCGATCATAAAGACCGCGGGTGCGCTCGAGCGAGCTGCGGATCTTGTCGTAGGCGGCGCCGATGCGCGACGATTCGAGCGACCGCGCCTCCCACTCCTTCACCGAATTCGCCAATCCCTCCAGCTCCGCCTCGATGGCGAGCCGCTGCTCCTTGCGGCGAGCGTGATCGCGGCTCGCTCCCAGGCCCACCACGCGCTCCAGGCGGGCGATCTCCTCGTTCAAGCGCACCACCTTGGGATGCGTTTCCCTGAGGCCCCGCAACAAAAGATCCCGCTCCAGCGTGAGCTCGTCGACGCGCTGCCTGGCCTGGGCCAGATCGGTGGATTCGCTAAGCTCCACCCCTCCGCTCACGCCGATCTGCGCCGCTCCGCCCAGCCGGTTTGCCGCCGCGGTGCGCTCCCAGGCGTCCATCACCGACAAACGCATGCGCAGGGATGCGTCACGGGCCTTTAGATCGGCCAGAAACCGCGCGCTCTCCACCGACTGCTGCTCCCAATAAAGGATGTTGTTGCGCTCCTTGAAGCTCAGCAGCTCCTGCTCCTTTTCGCTGATCTCGCGTTCGAGACGCGTGAGTTCGGCGGAGATCTGCTCGATCGTCGCCTGCGACGTGACCATGCGGCGCTCCCGCTTGAACTGGATGAACTCCGCCATCAGCGCGTCCAGAAACACCCGGGCGTAGTCGCCGTTGCCGCTGGTGGCGGAAAGGGAGAATATCGCGGTCTGCGGAACCAGCCGTATCTCCAGCCGCGCCTCACCCTTTAGACCGGGCCGTTCCAGCTCGACCCGTTGGCGGGCGCGCGCCTGGACTTCCTGGCTGCGCATGATCTCGGTCTGCGTGCCCAGATAGTTGGCCAACTCCTCGGAATAGGCGCTGGAGGCCTCGGGCACATTGACACGACCACTCACAAACATGCGCGCTCCGGACGCGTAGGCTACAGGCTCGCGGACCACGCGCACGTAGGTCCATGCCGCGCCCACCAACGCTCCGAGCGCAAGCAGCCAGACATAGCGCCAGGTCCGCGGCGAGACCAGAGGCGCGGACGAGGCCTCGTGGGCGGAATGATTGGTGGTCGTGTTCACCAGTTTACCATGCGCTCGTCGACGATCACGAAATCGCCGTCCTGGAGCTGCACGTCCTTGTCGATGCGTCCCTTGTTCAAAACTTCCCTCAGATCGACCACGATGGTCCTAGTCTCGGTGCCTTCGCGGCGCACGATGCGCACGTTGCGCGCGTCGGCGAAATCGGCCAGACCGCCGGCCGCGAGTATCGTCTGCCCCAGCGTAGGCTTCTCGGAGAGGTCGATCTCGATCGGCCCCACCCGGCGCACCTGCCCTGCGAGGTGGACTCGGCCGCGATTTACGGCTCCTTGGCTAAAGGCCAGCACTTCCATCCGAATCGTGGCGGTCAGATAGAATTTCTTTTCCAGCTCGGTCCGTATCGAAGCCACAAGATCAGGCAGCAGGCGCCCGGCGGCCTTCATCGGACCATGATAGGGTATGTCGATCATGCCGGTGTTGCTGATGGCCAATTCCACCGGGGCGTCGCCATCCTCCACGACTTGATACCTCAGCCGGTCGCCGACCGCGAGCGGACGCGTTTCGGGCGGAGCCGGCTCCGCCGCGATGGCAGGCGCAGCGAACAACAACGCAGCCCACAAAAAAGAAATGCTCCGCAACCAGGCCATGCTTAGAAATTGTAACGGACGGAGAAATAAATCCGCTGCTGCTCGTAGCTTTCTCCAACCAGGTCGGTGAACTTCTCGTAGCGGCTGATTCCGACGCTGAGATCGAGTTTGCGTCCAAGCGGTCGCCTCGCCTCCACGCCGATGCCGAACCGGGTAAACGTGTCGCCGGTGGGCCCGGAAACATCGACCCATTGAAGACTGATAGGCATCACGATCTCCCAGCGCGCCACCGAACTGATCTTGGGCGTGAAAGAGACCTCTGTGATCTGGTAAAAATTGGTGCCGTAACCCTCGTCTATATCATGCCGCAGACGCAGGGCGTAGCTGAAATTCTTCCGCACCTGATGCGAAAGCCCCACTGAACCATAGATGCCGCTGTAGTCATCCTGGTCGAGAATTGAGCCGCTCTGATCATAGCTCGTCAGTTGCACGCCGACCGCGGCGTCCAAGCTGATCTTTCGCGTCAATGCCGTCTGGCCAAACACGCCGACCGTGCGGGTCACGGATGCGTTTTGAATATTGAGGTCGTATTCATTCGTCGCATACGAGGTGGAGATGCCGCCGGAAGTCGACGGCCCCATCGGAAACACCGCGCGCAGACCGAGGCCATAGGTCCAATAGTCGATCTGGGAATTGGCCGATTCGGTCGCGAATTGACGCCCCACGGAGCCAGTGAGCTGCCAAATCACGCGATTCATGTCCCAGTCTATCTGCGAGCCAAGATAACCGTTAAAACGGCCAAAACGCGCGGTGTTGTTGATCACCGGAGTCTGCACCGGGTCTTCGCTAAGCTCCGCGCGCAAAAAATTTCGCACCCGCACGGGCCCCGCATACACGGTGAAAGTTGTTTCGCTGCCAGGCAGCAAACTGCTGTAGTCTTCAGTTCCACTCACCCCGGAGAGGTAGGTTAGGCGTTCAACGGTGATGTCGAACTTCAGCTCGTTGCTCTTGCTGACCGGATACCGGATTCCCGTGGTGAAACCAGCGCGCAAGGCCAGCCCGCCTTCTCCAGATTCGCTCAAAGTCGCGTTGTCGTTGTATTCCAACCCGCCGTAGATGGCATTCGTGAACGTTAAGGTGCCTCCTTCGCCATCATGCATGCCGCCTCCCGTCACACTGTCCGGCAATACCGTCGATTCCCGAATCCACATCTGGGCCTGCAAGCTGGAAGCTGCAGCCATCACCAAACTCGTGCACAACGCCTTAGGCCAAAAATCGCGACGGAACGCTACGACACGGTCAACCGCCGGTTGATCGCGGACTGCAGAGAGAACTCGGGACAAAGATATCATGATAGGGATCGGCGCCGTATTAGATTCACCCCTTCAGCGACCTACATTTGTCAACAAATCATCAATAAATACGCATTTACCTAAAAACAAACACCTTAAAGTAGATCTATTCAGGCCTAATAAATAGGTATTTACAGGCCCAGTATTAGTGCCTGCGCATTTCTTGCCTAGATCCGCGCAATAGGTCGTTTCCTGCTTCACGCTTAAGGCAGGCAACGCCACTTTACTCAACAGCCTCTCCATGAAGAACCCGTCACGACCGAAGAAAGTAGCTCTCCTCACTGCCGGTGGCCTAGCGCCGTGCCTTAGCTCCGCAGTCGCGGGTCTGATCGAGCGATACACGGAAATAGCACCCGATATCGAGATTATCGCCTATCGCGGCGGTTATAAAGGTCTTCTTCGTGGAGACAGCTACAAAATCGGCCCGGTTGAAAGATCCGCCGCCTCAATCCTCCACAACCATGGCGGCTCCCCAATAGGCAACAGCCGCGTCAAGCTGACCAACGTCAAAGACTGTGTAAAACGAGGCCTCGTGCTCGAAGGCCAAAATCCGCAAAAAGTCGCTGCAGACCAACTCGCGAAGGATGGAGTCGATGTTTTACACACAATCGGAGGTGACGACACGAACACCGCAGCAGCAGACCTCGCCGCCTTCCTGGCCAAAAACAACTACGGACTAACTGTTATCGGGCTCCCAAAAACCATCGACAACGACGTTTTCCCCATTCGCCAGTCGCTCGGTGCCTGGACCGCCGCCGAGCAAGGCGCTCGCTATTTCCGCAATGTCGTCGCCGAGCATAACGCCAATCCGCGCATGCTCATCATTCACGAGGTAATGGGCCGAAACTGCGGCTGGCTCACCGCCGCCACCGCGGCAAACTACCGCAAGCTTCTCGACCACGAGCGATTCGTCCCCGGCCTTGGTCTTTCTCGCGATAACCTAGAAATCCACGGCATCTTCATTCCCGAAATGTCCATAGACCTCGCCGCTGAGGCAACCCGCCTAAAGGCGGTCATGGACCGCATCGATAACGTAAACATCTTCATTTCTGAAGGTGCCGGCGTGCACTCCATAATTACTGAGATGCAAGCAAAAGGCCAGGATGTGCCACGCGATCCATTCGGTCACATTAAGTTAGACGCCATAAATCCCGGCAAATGGTTCGGCGAGCAATTCGCGAAGCAAATCGGCGCAGAAAAGGTCTTAGTCCAAAAGTCCGGCTATTTTGCCCGAGCCGCAGCGGCAAATCCTGATGACTTACGGTTGATCAAGAGCTGCACCGACTTCGCTGTTGAGTGCGCGCTACGGCGCGAGAGCGGTGTGATTGGCCATGATGAAGACCGTGCCGGTGTTCTTCGTGCCATTGAGTTTCCCCGCATCAAAGGTGGCAAACCATTCGATATCGGAACCCCTTGGTTCGGTGATTTACTCGCTGCCATCGGCCAGCAGATTGGACTAAAAGCCACTGCACTTCACTAAACCGCCGAAATCCGAGGATTAACCCGAAGTCGCCTATATGTCTGCGACTTTTTTGTTATCCCCCGCCCAGCCGGAGGCCAAAGAGAGAAGACCCAAGAAGGTCGCTTACGGAACTACCTCTTCACGAGGCCGAAGTCAGAGAGGATAGCGCAACAGGCCAATTGCGTCTTCAACGCGGCCAGACCAATCCGGTTGTAACGGCCAAAAAGAAAGCCCGATCACGGATTGAACCGTAATCGGGCTATAAACCTGGCAACAA
>JAIXVY010000214.1 GCA_027482505.1 Opitutaceae bacterium
CCAGAGGTCGAAGGAGTCGAAGCCGGCGATGACATCGAGCAGGGCGGCGAGGTCGGCCATGTTGCGCGTCATGGGGCCGCCGCGCTCGCCGGTGATGTAGCTCCACATCTGGCCGTCGCGGGAGACGAGGCCGGAGGTGGTGGAGAGCCCGTAAAGGTTGCTGTCGCTGGTGGGGGTGCGGATGGAGAACCCGGTCTCGCTGCCGAGACCGGCGGCGCCGAAGACCGCGGCCACGGCGGCTCCGGTGCCGGAGCTGGACCAGCCGGACGTGCGGGCGAGGTCGTAGGGGTTGCGGGTGTTTCCGCCGAGGGTGGAGGCGGCGACGTCGGGCGGGTTGGCATACCAGTCGGACTGGTTGAGCTTGGCCAGGATGATGGCGCCGGCGTCCTTGAGGCGCTTGATGACGAAGGCGTCCTTGGTGGGCTTGACGCCTTTCAGCGGAAGATAGCCGCCGGTGGTGGGCATGTCGGCGGTGTCGAAGACATCCTTCACGACGATGGGGACGCCGTGGAGGGGTGAGCGCGGGCCCTTGGCCTTTCGCTCGGCGTCAAGGGCGCGCGCCTCTTCGAGGGCGTTGGCGTTGACGTGAAGGACGCTGGCGATCTTCGGTCCCTTGGCGTCGTAGGCCTCGATGCGGGCGAGGTAGAGGGAGACGAGTTTCTCCGAGGTGAGCGCCCCGGAGGCCATGGCGGCCTGGGTGTCGGCGAAGGTGGCCGAGGCGAGGTCGAACTCGGCGGCGCGCAGCCCGCGGGGGGCGATGAGCGCGCAGGACGCGGCGATAAGCGCGCCGCAAAAAATTCGGGAGAGGCGGGTGGAGCGCATGGCGAAGGAGGCGCGGATCAGTAGGTGAATTTCTCCCCGGGCAGGGACGGAGTGGATACAGGCGGGCGGCGATGCTTGGTCTGCTGCTCGTAGCCGTAGGCCAGGCGGATGAGGTCGAACTCGGAGAAGGGGCGGCCGAGAAACTCGACGCCGATGGGCACGCCGATGGGCGCGTCCTTGGTCGGAGGAGAAAAGCCGCCGGGCACGGTGATGGCGGGAAGGCCGGTGCTGGAAGCCATGAAGCCGTTGCGCTCGACCTGGTCGGGGTCCTTGGTGGCGGGAACGACCAAGCGGCGCTGGTGCGGGTAGAAGAGGGCGTCGAGCTTGTGCGCGTCCATTGCCGCGACGAGGCGGTCGCGAAAGACGGCCTGGGCCTTCAATCGCTTCTGATACTCGGGCGAGCGGAGGGCGTCTTCCTTGGCCTCGGAGGCTTTCTTGAGGGACTGGTAAACGGGCGGGTGGGTGTTGCCCGCGGCGGCGACGTATTCGGCCAGGTTCTTGTATTTGGATTTGGGGCCGTTGCCGGCGAAGTAGGCGTCCATGGTCCACTTCACCTCGAAGTTGCTGACGGAGATCTCGCCGGTGTTTTTCGCATAGTGACCGGCCTCGGGAATCTGGAGGGCGACAACCTCCGCGCCGGCGGCGCGGAGATCGGCGATGGCGCGGGTGGTGGCGGCGGTCACCCAGGCGTGCTCCGGGTGGGAGCCGTCGCCGACGAGATCGGTGACGAAACCGATGCGGGCCCCGGCGAGGCCGCCGGGGACGAGGGCGGCGGTGTAGGTGGCGGGAGCCTTGCCGACGCCGACCCAGGTGGAGGTGTCGGCGGGATCGAAGCCGACGAGGTAGTCCATCATCACGGCCGCGTCCGCGACGTAGCGCGCGATGGGGCCGGCGGTGTCCTGGGTGTAGGAGATGGGGATGATGCCGTCGCGCGAGATGAGGCCGAAGGTGGGGCGGATGCCGACGCCGTTGTTGGCCGAGGCGGGGGAGCGGGTGGATTGCCCGGTGTCGGAGCCGGTGCCGAGGATGCCGAAGACGGCGGCGATGGCGGCGCCGGTGCCGCCGGAGGAGCCGCCCGGCGTGCGGGTGAGGTCGTAGGGGTTGTAGGTCTGGCCCATCAGGGAGCTGATGGAGACGCCGGAGCGGGCGAGCTCGGAGAGGTTGACCTTGGCGAAGATGACCGCGCCGGCCTCGCGGAGCCGCTTGACGGTGAAGGCGTCGTCGGGAGCGAGATTGTCCTTCAGCGCGACGGAGGCGCCGGTGTTGGGCATGTCGAAGGTGTCGTAGTTGTCCTTCAGGACCACGGGGATGCCGTGGAGCGGGGAGCGGGGGCCCTTGGTCCTGCGCTCGGCGTCGAGTTCGCGCGCGGTCTCGAGCGCCCGGGGGTTGATCGTAATGACGGCGTTGATACGCGGTCCCTTTTGATCGTAGGCATCGATGCGGGCGCGAAGCAGGGAAACGAGTTTTTCCGAGGTGAGCGCGCCGGCGTCGAACGCGGCGTTGATGTCGGCGACGGTGGCGGAGGCGAGGTCGAACTCGGCGCCGCGGGCGAGCGAGGCGAGGAGCAAAGAGGACGAAAGGAGGGCGGCGCGAAGGAGACGCATGGGAGGACGGGAGGACTCAGTAGACGATGTGCTCGCCGGGCAGTGGCGGCGTGAGGGCGGAGAGGACGCGGTGACGGGTGGCGCGCTCGTAGCCGTGGGCGAGGGAGAGGAGATCGCGCTCGGAGAAGGCGCGTCCGAGAAATTCGATGCCGACCGGCTGGTTCAGGCTGGTGAAACCGGCGGGGACGCAGACGGCGGGCAGCCCGGAGACGGAGCTGAGCTTAACCTTGGTGTAGGTCTGGGGCTCGTTGATGTATTGGGCCGGGTAGAGGTTGTGCAGGTAGACAAGCCCATCTAGGCCGCCCTCGTTCATCAGTTTTTCGAGCGAGGCGCGGAGCGTGGCGCGCTTGGCGACGTCGCGCTTGTAGGCGGCGTTGGTATCGCGCGGCGGGGAAGAGAGGGCCTTGGTGTAGGTGGCGAACTTGTTGTAGATGATGCCGCCGTCCTTGATCAGGTCGGAGAGGCTTTGGATCGGGGAGGCGGGACCGAGGGAGGCGAAATACGCGTCGAGCCCGTCGCGCAGCTCGGCCGGGCCGATGGCGGGCGTGTTGAGCAGTTCCTCGACGTCCTCCGGAATGGCGGCGGGCTCGACGAGGACGGCGCCGGCGGCGCGCAGATCGGCGAGCGCGCGCTCGGCGATGGCGCGGGCCTCGGCGGTGACGGGGTCGTCGGAGGTGAAGACCTGGCGGAAGACGCCGAGGCGGGCGCCCTTGAGGCGATCGGCGGACAGGGCGCCGACGAAGGGTTTGGCGGCAAGCGCGGTCCGGCTGCGGGCGGTGAGCGGATCGGCGGAATCAACGCCGATGCTGAAGTCGATCATGACGGCGAGGTCGGCGACATGCCGGGCCATGAGCCCCACGCGATCGAGGGTGGTGGAGTTGGGGATGACGCCGTCGCGGGAGACGAGGCCCTCGGTGGGACCGAGGCCGACGACGTTGTTGTGGTAGGCGGGGCCTCGGGTGGAGGAGCCGGTCTCGGTGCCCAGGGCCACGGGAGCGTAGACGGCGGCGAGGGCGCCGCCGGAGCCGGAGCTGGAGCCGTCGTTGTGACGATCGGGGTTGTAGGGATTGCGCGGAACGCCGCCGAGGGTGCTGGCGCCGTTGAGGCCGGGGGCGCCGGAGGCGAATTCGGAGAGGTTGGACTTGGCGAGGATGATGGCGCCGCCCTCGCGAAGTTTTTTGACCACGAAGGCGTCGTCGGGGGGAAAGCTGTTGCGCAGGGCGAGCGTGCCGCCGGAGTCCGGTTGGTCCCAGGTGTCGATGCAGTCCTTCACGATGACCGGGATGCCGTGCATGGGACCGCGGCGGCCCTTGGTCTTGAGTTCCTGGTCGAGGGCGCGGGCGTCGAGGCGGGCGCGGGGGTTGACGGCGATGATCTGATTGAGCGCGGGCCCGTGCTTATCGTAGGCGGCGATGCGATTGATGTAGAGTTCGACGAGGCGCTCGTAGCTGAGGGCGCCCGCATCGACGGCGGCGTGGATGTCCGCGATGGTCGCGGTGGTCAGCTCGAATTCGGCGGCGCGGGAGCCGGGCGCGGCGAGGGCGGCGGCCAGGGCCGCGGAGAGAAGGGCGAGGCGGAAGCGCATGGGGAGAGCGGCGCGACCGGCGCCCGGGGGCGCGGCCGCGCTCGGGAGGGTGTTCAGTAGGTGAACTTGTCGGCGGGCAGGGCCGGGGTAAGGGCGGCGGGCTTGCGGGGCTTGGCGGCCTGCTCGTAGGCGTAAGCGAGGCGGAAGAGGACGGGCTCCGAGTAGGGGCGCCCGAGGAACTCGATCGCGATGGGACCGTTTTCCTTCTTGGTGTAGCCGGCGGGCAAAACGACGGCGGGCAGGCCGGTGACGGAGCTGACGGGATTGTCCTTTTCCTCGACGCCGCGCTCGAGGTGTCCCTCGGGTGGGACCGACTTGAAGGGGTGGACGAGCGCGTCGAGCTTGTATTTGTCCATCAGCTCGACGATGGCGGCCCGAAGAGCCTCCTGCATGTCGCGGCGGGCGAGGAAGTCGGCGTGGTGGTCGAGGGAGCGAAACTCGGCGTAGCCCTTCCGGATGCCAGGCTTCACAAGGTCGCCGTAGGCGACGAGCTCGTCCATGTTCTTTATGACGGCGTTGGGCCCCAGACGACGGAAGTAGAGGTCGTAGGAAAATTGCGCCTCGTGGTAGTTGGTGCGCATGCCGCCGTGGGAATCGAGGAGCTTGAAGACATCGAGCCCGAGGGTGAGCCCTTCGACGACAATGGCCCCCTCGGCCTTCATCTTGGCGATGGCGGCCTCGACCAAAGCGGTGCCCTCGGCGTGCTTTTCGCCCTTTCGGAAGAGATCGCGGAAAACCCCGATGCGGGCGCCCTTGAGTCCGTCCTTCTTGAGGAACTGGGTGTAGCCTCCCTCGGGGATGTTGCCCGGGGTGTTGATGGTGAGAAGGTCCTCGGCGTCGAAGCCGGCGACGACGCCGGTGAGGGCGGCGACGTCGTAGACGGTGCGGGCCATCGGGCCGGCACGCTCCTGGGTGAAGGAAGTCATGACTTGGCCGGTGCGGGGAATGAGGCCGCGGGTGGGGGCGAGTCCGACGACGGAATTGTTGGCCGTGGGGTTGCGGATGGAGACGCCGGTCTCGGAGCCGAGGCCAAGTTGGGAGAAGGTGGCGGCGAGGGCGGCGCCTGTGCCGCCGGAGGAGCCGCCCGGGGTGAGATCGCCGTTGTAGGGATTGAGAGTGCGGCCGAGGACGGTGCTCTGGTCGCCGGGCTTGGGCACCCCGAACCAGTCGCTCATGTTGACCTTGGCGAGGATTATGGCGCCGGCGTCGCGCAGACGTTTCACGACCGTGGCGTCGTGGATGGGAAGGGAGTTCTTGAGCGGAAGAAAGCCGGCCGAGGTGGGCATGTCTTTCGTGTCGAAGAGATCCTTCAGAACGACGGGGACGCCGTGTAGCGGAGAGCGAGGGCCCTTGGCTTTGCGCTCGGCGTCGAGAGCGCGGGCGGTCTCGAGGGCCTGGGCGTTGAGGGTGATGACGGCGTTGATCTTCGGGCCGGCCTTGTCGTAGGCCTCGATGCGCTTGAGGTAGAGGGACACGAGTTTTTCCGACGTCAGGGCGCCGGCGTCCATCGCGGCCTGGATGTCGGCTACGGTGGCCGTCTCCAAGTCGAATGCGGACGCGCGCAGGACGGGCGTGGAAAGGGCGAAGGCGGCGACGGCGAGCAGCGCGGAGCCGCGTCGGATACATTGGGTGAGCGAGAGCATGATGAAGGAGGAAGAGGCGGGCGTGGGCCGGGGAAGCGGAGCAAGGGCGGCGGAAACCGCGGAGCGCGGGCGGAAACGAAAGGAGCCGCGCCCGAGGCGCGGCTCCCGTGGAAGCGGCGATCAGAAGGTCTTGGTGACCGTGACCTGCCACTGGCGGCCGGGCATCGCGGAGATGAGCACGTCGCCGGCGGTGGTGCCGTTGCGGCCGCGGAACCACTGCTCGTCGGTGATGTTTTTCACGTCGAGCTTAACGGCCCAGGAGCCCTTCTTGTAACCGAAGGCGGTGTTGAAGGTGTAGGCCTCGGGCAGCTTGACGGTCTGGAGTCGTCCGGAGTGGACCTCGGAGATGTAATTTCCGCTGCCGTTCACGAAGAACCCGTTGTCGAAGGTATACTGGGCCTGGAGACCGTGGGAGGTGTTCGGATAGGCCGGGTGCTCGGTCTTCACGTTCTTAGGCACGGCGACGGAGGCGACGCCGCCCTGGGTGAAGGCCTCGGCGGGATAGATCACGTTGCCCGACGAATCGAGCACGTCGGTGAAGCCCAGGCTCTCGCCGTGAACGCGGACGAACTCGGTGCCGGTCATGACCAGCTCGGTTTTCTGGAACACGGTGAAGCCGCCGACCCAGAAGTTTTTGTTGGGCGCGTAGCGAAGCTCGATCTCGGTGCCTTCGCCTTTCACGTTGCCGAGGCCGCCAACCAAGGGGCTGCCGGAAGGATCGGCGGTGACGGTGCTGCGCTCCTGACGGTAAAACGAAACCGCGGCGTAGAGCTTGTTGTTCAGGAAATTCCCCTTGATACCGGCCTCCTGCAAGGTCGCCGGATCATAGGGACCGGCTTTCACCAGATTGCCAGGAAGGGTAAGGTCGGCGCTGTCGCTGAGAGCGGTCTGCTGGCCGTAGGTGACGTAGGGAATCAGTCCGAACGGAGCTTTTCCGGACAAGCTCATCGTGTAGGATTTTCCGAGATCGTTGCCCTCGCCCTGCGCGGACGTGTAGGCCGCGCTGCTCGTGTTGGTGAAGCTGCCGTTCGAGCCGATGACATACAGGCCGGCGGGAACCTCGGTCTCCGCCTGGATGTAGTCGAGGCGGCCGCCGACGAGGAAGTTGAGTTTCTCGAAGAGACCGAAATCGAGCATGGTGCCGACGCCGGACTCGGTGTAGGTGGTATTGATGTCGCCGCTGAAAGGCGCGCCACCGTTGAAGTAGTCGCTGTTTTCGCGGGGGCTGACAAAGGTGTCGTAAGGCGTGCGGATATTGTCGGCGAGCGACAGATCGGGTCGGTCGTCGTAGTCGCCGGAGTTAAAGCGACGCTGGGCGTCGGTGTAGCGAACGTTGACCGACGAGATGGAATTAATGCTCAGCCAGTAGATCGGAAGAGCGTCGTGTA
>JAIXVY010000481.1 GCA_027482505.1 Opitutaceae bacterium
AACAAGGCGGCGAAGTCGCGGCAGGCGCCGCCGCCGCGCGCGAGCGCGAGCCGGGCGGGCAGGACGCCGCCCTCCTCGCGCACGGTGTAACGGAGAGACTGATACAGAAGGGTGTTCAACGCGGTGAGGAACGGCACCGTCTCGCGCGGACGGTCGACGAAGTGTTCGTCGAGCCAGGCAAGGAGCGGGGCGCGGTCCTCGGGCGACGCCGGGGCGAGGCAGGGGCCGAGGGCGAGGGCGGAGGCCGGATCGTGGGCGAAGGGGAAGGCGACCGCGGAGGGGGCGAGGATGAAGTCGAACGGATTGGGCAGGAGGCGCTCGACCTCGAACTCGGAGCGGATGTTGAGGGCGTTGGCGCGATCCCAAAAATGGGCGGAGACGAAGGCGTTGTCGGCCGCGTCGCGCCCCGGCAGGAGGCGGGCGTCGGGCTGGACGGAGAGCCGATGCGAGAGCAGGCGCTGGTCGGCGGATTCGCGCGGGCGAAGGTAGAGGAGATGCGGCGTGAAGCCGACCTCGCGGTCGTATTCGTAGCGGGTGAGGTGCGAGACGCGGACCTTCATGGCGGGACGGTGTTGCGCACGCGGCTTGCCAAGGCAAGCGCGGGCGGGTGTGGTCTCGGCCGCGCGATGCTGCCGAACGACGTAAACTTGTATCTGGTCGGGTTCATGGGGACCGGGAAAACCACGGTTTCCCGGATCGTGGCGGCGCGTCTGGGCCACCGCTGGCTCGACAGCGACCACGAGATCGAGCGCGCGCAGGGGCGGCCCATCGCGGACATCTTCGCGACCGAGGGCGAGGCGGCCTTTCGCCGGATGGAGCATGATTTCGTGCTGAACGGGCACCCGGCCGAGCGCACGGTGGTGGCCTGCGGCGGCGGCCTGGTGGTGCAGCCCGGGATGCTGGCCGAGCTGCAAAAGCGCGGGGTGGTGATCTGCCTGCACGCCACGGTGGAGACCATTTTGCGCCGCACGGCGGGCAGCCGGCAGCGGCCGCTGCTCAACGTGGAGGATCCGGAGAAGCGCATCCGCGACCTCTACGCGGTGCGCGAGCCGATCTATCGCCGTTCGGGCAGCGTGATCCTGACCGACAACCGGCCGCAGATCGACGTGGTGCAGCACGTGCTGCGCGTCTACCGGCGCGACGCCCACGATTTTCTGCGCGCGCGGGGCGAGGGCGGTCCTCGCTAGGGCGGAGGCCATGAGCGCGGCGCTGGACCAGGCGGGGGCGGAGCGGCTGAGGGCGCGGCTGAGGGCGCTGGGCTTCGACGCGGTGCGTTTCGCGCGCGCGGAGCCGGCCTTCGGCGACGGCCTGCGCGCGTGGCTCGACGCGGGCCACCACGCCGACATGGCCTGGCTGGAGCGCGGCGCGGAGAAGCGCGGCGACCCGGACAAGGTGCTGCCGGGCGCGCGCACGCTGGTGATGCTGGGGGTGAACTATGGAGCGGGGAGCTTGGAGCGGGGAGCGAGGGGCACGGAGCAGGGGGCGGGGAGCAAGGAGCGGGGAGCGGTAGCGCGGGCAACGCAGGCGGCGTGGGCGGAGGAGACGGGCGGTCCGGATCCGGGTTCCTTGCTCCCTGCTCCCGGCTCCCTGCTCCACGCTCCCGCTCCCGTCTGGGCGCGGTATTCGCTGTATTCGGATTATCACGACACGATCAAGGCCGGCCTGGAGGCGGCGGGGCGCGCGCTGGAGGAGGAGGGCGGGATAGGGCCGGGGGACCACCGCCACTACGTCGACACCGGGCCGGTGCTGGAGCGCGGCTGGGCGGCGCGGGCGGGGCTCGGCTTCACGGGGAAAAACGCGATGCTGATCTCGCGCGAGTTCGGCAACTGGCTGTTTCTGGCCTGCATCGTGACGCGGCTGGAGGTGCCGGCGGACGCGCCCCTGCCGGGCCGGCTGGCGGAGGGCGCGCACGCGGGGCTGCTGTGCGGGAAGTGCACGCGCTGCATGGACGCGTGCCCGACGCGGGCCTTCGCGGCGCCGGGGGTGGTGGACGCGCGCCGGTGCGTCTCCTACCAGACGATCGAGAACAAGGGCGTGATCCCGCGCGAGCTGCGGGCGGG
Source organism: Opitutaceae bacterium (assembly GCA_027482505.1). Classification (GTDB taxonomy): domain Bacteria; phylum Verrucomicrobiota; class Verrucomicrobiia; order Opitutales; family Opitutaceae; genus IMCC26134_A. The sequence goes on from JAIXVY010000481.1 coordinate 2,061, forward strand.
GGTGGGCGGGCGCGTCTATGGGTGCGACGTGTGCGCGGAGGTGTGCCCGTGGAACCGTTTCGCGCAGGCGAGCCGCTCGGTGCTGCTGACGCCGCGGCCGGAGATCGCGCGGCTGACGCTGGGCGAGATCCTGGCGCTTACGCCGGAGCGTTTCGCGGAGGTTTTCCGGAAGACGGCGATCAAGCGCGTGAAGCGGGCCGGGCTGCTGCGCAACGCGTGCGTGGTGGCGGGCAACCTCGGGGCGCGGGAGCACGCGGGGCGCATCGCGGAGCTGGCGGACGCTAGCGCGGCGGACGCGGCGCCGGCGATGGTGCGGGCGCATGCGGTGTGGGCGCTGGCGCGGCTGGGGGAAACGGCCCGGCTGGCGGAGCTGCGCGCGCGGGAGACGGACGAGACGGTGCTGGCCGAATACGCGGCCGATGGGGTTTGAGGGTCGGCGCAGACGGAGCGACGGAACGACGGAGGGACGGAGCGGCGGTGTGACGGAGGGCGGAAAGGCGGAGCGACGGAGGTCGGAACGACGGAGGGGCGGGGTGGCTTAACGACCGCTGTTTTGGGCGGGCGGCTTACGCCCCGGCCAAGTGTATTCAGATTTTCACCACGGATTTCACGGATAGGCACGGATGGGGCGGATTGTATCCGTGATTATCCGTGAAATCCGTGGTCGAAAAATCGAGGCCCCAAAGTCCAAAGGCTATCGGCGATCGGCATGAGTGGATCGCCGCCGTGTTTTTTTTTGGCGCGATCCGTGGTCGTGCCGCGGGGTTTCGGGCTCCGCCCTTGGCGTCACACCGTGTAGAGCATGTTGCGGTAGCGGATCTTGCCTTGCTCGAGCAGCAGGTGGACGTGGGCGCGGACGAAGCGCGAGCCCTTGGGGTGTTCGATCGCCTGGCAGATGTCGTTGATGTGGTAGACGCGATTATCGCCCACGTATTCGATGATGGCGGCGTCTAGGTCTGGATCGGGGGCGCGCATCGGGTCGGGGACGCCCGGGGGCGGGGCGGCCTCCACGACGGCGGGGGCGGCCGGGGCGGAGCGGCGGACGAGAAACCAGACGAGGGCGGCGCCGGCGGCGAAGGCGAGGAGGTGGGTGAGCATGCGGGAGCGGCGGAGCAGGGAGCCAGGAGCGGGGAGCAGGGAGCGGGGAGCGACGGAACTACGGAACGGCGGAGGGCGGCGCGGACGGAGACCTGAAAGCCGAGGGACGGGGCGGCGGGGTTTACTTGCTCCAGTCGAGCATGCGCTGGATGGGGGCGAGGGCTTTTAGGCGGACATCCTCGGGAACCTGGATCTCGGGCTTCATGAACTTCAGGGCGTCGCGCACCTTCTCGATGGTGTTCATCTTCATGAAGCGGCAGTCGTTGCAGGCGCAGGTGTCGGTGGGGCCGGCGATGAACGTCTTGTCGGGCACCTCGCGGCGCAGGCGGTGAAGCATGCCGCTCTCGGTGACGACGATGATGCGGTCGGCGGGCGAGTTTTTGGCGAACTTCACCATCAGCTCAGTGGAGCAGACCTCGTCGGCGAGGTCGCGCACGGCCTGCACGCACTCGGGGTGGGCGACGACGGGGGCGTCGGGGAACTGCATGCGGATGCGCTCGATGGCCTGGGTGGTGAACATCACGTGGGCGTAACAGCTGCCGGGCCAGAGCTGCATCTCGCGGCCGGTTTTTTGGGAGACCCACTGGCCGAGGTTTTGGTCGGGGACGAAGAGGATTTTGCGGTCGGCGGGGACGCGTTGGACGATTTTCTGGGCGTTGCCGCTGGTGACGATGACGTCGCTGAGCGCCTTCACGGCGGCGGAGCAGTTGATGTAGGCGACGACGTAGACGTCGGGGTGGGCGGCCTTGTAGGCGGCGAGGCGTTCGGCGGGGCAGGAATCGGCGAGGGAGCAGCCGGCCTCGAGGTCGGGGAGGAGGACGACGCGGCCGGGGTTCACGATCTTGGCGGTCTCGGCCATGAAGTGGACGCCGCAGAAGAGGATGACGTCGCCCTGGGCGGCCTGGGCCTGGTAGCTGAGGCCGAGAGAATCGCCGACGAAATCGGCCACGCGCTGGATGTCCTCGTTTTGGTAATTGTGGGCGAGGATGACGGCGTTGCGCTGTTTCTTGAGGGCGAGGATCTCCTCCTGGATGGCGGTCAGCGCGGGAAGCGCGGCGCGCGGGGGGAGGACGAGGGGCTCGTAGTTGAGGACGGCGGGCATGGAGAGCGGGGAGCGGGGAGCGGTGGAGCAGGGAGCGGGGAGCCAGGAGCGGAAGATGGAGGGCGGGAAGTGGAGACCTGAAACTTGAAACCTGAGGCCTGAGGGAGGAAGGCGGAGGGTTGGGGCGGATCAGTTCTTCGGCTGCGCGGCCTGCCGGACGAGTTCGATCATGGTGATGAACTCGGGGCGCTTGTGGAGGGTGGCGAGGTCGGGGTCGGTGGCCATCCACTCGGCGTCGTCGTAGCCGAGGGCGATGGCCTGGGCGAGGATGGTGAGGGCCTCGCCGGGGCGTTTGGAGAGGGCGAGGCTGCAGGCGAGATTGTAGCGCGCGGTGGCGTTGTCGGGCTGGAGGCGGACGAGCTTGCGGTCCATTTTCAGCCCGTCGGCGATGCGGCCGGCCTTGGTGTAGAGGCCGCCAAGGATCTCCACGACCTCGGCGTAGGAGGGATCGCGACGAAGGATGCTTTCGTAGAAAGAGATGTCGAAGCTGTGGTCTTCTTTGCGGGCCATGGGCGAAAGAATAGGCGACGCGGGCGAAACGGCAACGGCGCCGCGTGTGGTCGGGGCGGCGGCCGAAGCGGGGCGCGCGTCAGATTTGAGTCGATACGGCGGCGCGGTGTTTGCAGACGCCGGCGGATTTCAGGGAATCGCAGTGGGCGCTGACTTGGAGGCGCTGGGAGACGGGGGTCAGGCCGAGCTTGGAGGAGACGGTGCTGCCATACCACGACATGAAGGGGGCGCTGATCTCAAAGATCTTGTCGCAATCGACGCAGATGACCTGGGCGACCTGGGCGGAGCTGTCGGTGTTGGGCAGGTAGTATTTGAGATTTTTGCCGATATCGACCTCGCGGAGGACGCCGCTGCCGATGAGGTGGGGCAGGGTGCGGTAGACGGTGGCGCGGGAGACGGAGTCGTCGATGGCGCGGGCGTGGGCGAGAAGCTCCTCGGCGGTGAAATGTTCCTTTTGACCGAAGGCGGCGTCGAAGATGGCGATGCGCTGGTTGGTGACGCGCAGGCCTTGGGCGGCGAGATGGGTGCGGAACTTTACGCGGGCGTCTTCGGTGCTCACGAGGCGGAGTCTCAGTTGAGTCTCAGATGTGTCAATGGCGTCGACTGGCGCGCGTGGTTTCGGCGGGCGGAAATCGACGGGTCAGGGCTTTGCGTCGGTTTTGTCCGCGGGCGCGGCGGGGGAGAACTTGGCCGCGGCGGTTTTATCGGAGGACTTTTTGAAGTTGGGGGCCGGCTTCTGTTTGTTGAGGAAGCGGATGGCGGCCTTTTGGTCGCGGACCGTCGGAATGTATTTCATGCCCATGAGGCAAGGGCGGGCGAAGGTAGGCGCCGGGGCAACGTCAAAGGCGGAGCGCCGGAGGCCGGAGCGGCGGAGGCGGTTTACCAAGCGGCGACGTCGCGGGCGAAGGCGGAGCGGTCGGGGGCCTTGAAGAAGGCGGTGCCGGCCACGAAGGTGTCGGCGCCGGCGGCGCGGCACTCGGGGCCGGTCTTGGCGTCGACGCCGCCGTCGACCTCGAGGCGGAATTTGAGGCCGTGCTCGCGGCGCCAGGCGTCGAGTTGCGCGATCTTGGGCAGCATGTCGCGGCGGAAGGATTGGCCGCCGAAGCCGGGTTGCACGGTCATGACGAGCAGGAGGTCGATCTCGGCGAGGAAGGGGCGGGCGAGCTCGGCGGGGGAGCCGGGGTTGAGCACGAGGCCGGTCTGGCAGCCGAGGGCGCGCACGCGGGCGAGCAGGGCGCGGTGGTCGAGGGCGGGCTCGAGGTGGAAGCTGATGAGATTCGCGCCGGCCTTGGCGAAGGGCTCCACGAAGTCCTGCGGGTTGTCCAACATGAGGTGGACGTCGAAGAACAGGCCGGGGACCTCGCGGCGCAGCTCGGCGACCATCTGGGGGCCGAAGGTGAGATTGGGCACGAAGTGGCCGTCCATGATGTCGAGGTGCAGCCACGGCGCCCCGGCGGCGGCGACCTGCGCGGCGCTTTCGGCCAGGCGGATGTGCTGGCCGGCGAGGATGGAGGGGGCGAGGAGGGCGGAATGGACGGGGGCGGGCACGACGGCGGAAACCGTGAAGAAAAGGGGCGCGGGAGAGCAAGGGCTAGCGCAGGCGGGGAGCTGAAAACGTTCTTCGCGCGCCGGCCGCGAATGCGGACTGGCGGGGGCGGGGAGGATGCGTATGGATATGCGGCTTACCTTTTGCCGATGAGCCTGCCCGAGAAACGCCAAGCCCTGCTCGACGACCTGATCACGCTGCCCGACGCGGAGGAGCGTTTCATGTATCTGATCGACAAGGCGAAGAAGTGGAAACCGCTGGACCCGGCGCTAAAGACCGACGCCCGCCTGCTGCCCGGGTGCGTGTCCCGGCTCTGGCTGTATCCGGAGTTTCGCGACGGGCGGTGCTGGTTCCAGATGGACGCCGACGCGATGATCTCGAAGGGCATCGCGGCGGTGCTGTGCGGCTTTTATTCCGGCGAGACGCCGGGCGACATCCTCGCGGCCGAGCCCGATTTCCTCGCCGAGGCGGGGCTGACTCAGGTGCTTTCGGCCAACCGCAGCAACGCGCTCACCAACCTGCGCCGCCGCATCAAGGCCTACGCCGAAGCCTGCCTGGCCGGCGAGGTGACGGCGACGGGTTGAGCGGGAGGAGGCGGCGGCCCGGCCGGGGGATCAAGGCGCGGCGGGCGTCGTGGCCGGGGCGGGGGCCGGGGTCTTGGCGGCCTTGGCGGCGGCCTCGGCCTTGGCGTGCTCCTGCGTCATGGCCTGGATTTTGGGCATGGCCTTCATCATGCGCGGCATCATGAGCTCGGTCATGCGGCTCTGGAGCTGGGGCTGTTTCTCCAGCGTGGCCTGACCGGCGGGCGTGGAGTAAAAGGCGGACTGGGCGCGCAGTTCATCGGCGGTGTAGATCTCGGACATGGCCTTGGCCATGTCCTGCCGCATGCCGGGGAGGTCCATCTCCTCGATCATGGTTTTCATGACCTTGGTTTGAAACTCCGCCATGCGCTCGCGCTCGGCGTCGGGCAGGTTTTTCCCGCCAAGGCGGCCCATGGCTTTGATCGCGGCGGTCTGCTGGGCCTCGATGGTTTTGGCGATCATGTCCTCGAAGCGCATCTTTTCGAGGAGCGCGTCGGCATCGGCGACGGTGGCGGGGGCCGCCGAGGCTTGGATGCGCGCCGTCTCGAGCCCCAGCTCGCGCCGGACGCCTTCGCGGCTGAGCACGAGCACCTGGCGGTCCGCGTCGAAAGACTCGAGTTTCCAGCCGGCGTGGACCTGGCCAAGCTTGGCCCAGGTGGCGGCGCCGGTCGCGTCGGCGAGGCAGAACAGGTTGCCGGAGCCGTCGAGCAGGACGCCGCGGAGGAGCGGGAGCTCCGCCTCGGCGGCGCGAGTGGCGGGCAGGCCGAGGGAGAGGGTAAAGGCCGCGAGGGCGAGGGCGAGACGGTGTGAAGGCATGGGTTTGGGCGAGTAGGTGAGCGGGCGGGGTGAAAACGGAATCAGGGCGAGCCGGGCGCGGCCTTCATGTCGCGCAGCCACCAGCCGTCTTCCTGGCGCACGAGCGTGGCGGTGATGGCCTGGTCTTTTTTCGCGGCGGCGAGCGTGGCGGCGTCGACCTTGAGCAGCATGGTCATGGCGGACATGACGCCGGGGATCTCCTCGTGCTTCACGAGCAGGGCGGATTTTTCCGCGAGGATGGCGACGACGACGCCGCGCAGCGGATGACCGGCGGGCGTTTTCGCCTCCGCAGCGGGGGCGGGGCAGCAATCGTTCGCGGCGACGGGGCCGGCGGGCGCGACACAGAGCAGGGCGGCGGCGAAAAAGGGCGCGGGTTTCATCGAATGACCGTTCCACGATGCCGGAAAATCGCCTCCGGTCGAGCGCGCGGCGCCCGCCCGGGCTGAACCGTGGGAAAATCCCGGGGGCGGGGAGGCGCACGTAGGGCGGATAAGCAGGATCTTCTAGGGGCGAATTCCGGATGGAAGTGGCCGGGGAATTCGCCGTTGGGTGGAGCATGGATGATCCCTGCGACGCTCCCCGGCCGGTTTCCCTGCCCGCCCTTTGGCTTTTGGTTTTTATGCTGACGCTGCTCGCGCTGGGCGCAGGGGCGGCGGCGCGGGGCGAAACCCCGGCAGCGGAGTCGGTTTCCCGGACCTTTCCCGCGTTTTCAAATCCCCTGCTGCGTCCTCCGGCGCAGGATCCGCAGGTGACGGTGCACGAGGGCCGTTACCACTACTGCGAATCCTCCCTGGAGGGGGTTTTCTTGCGAACGGCGGGCGATCTCGCGGGGCTGGCCTCGGCGCCGGCGCGGCGCGTGTGGGCTCCGCCGGTGCGCGGGCCGATGTCGAAAAACATCTGGGCGCCCGAACTGCACATCCTCGATGGCCGGGCCTACATCTATGTCGCGGCCGATGACGGCGACAACGCCAACCACCGCATGGGCGTGCTGGAGGCCGAGACGGAAGACGTGGCGGGACCCTATCGGCTGGCGGCCGTGCTCGACACCGGAGGCTGGGCGATCGACGGCACGGTATTGGAGCGCGAGGACAGGCGGCGTTACTTCGTCTGGTCGGGATGGCCCGGCGCGCGCGACGGGCAGCAAAACCTCTACATCTCGGCGATGAAGAGTCCGACCGAGCTCGAGGGTGGACGCGTGCTGCTCAAGAGCCCCGACCAGCCTTGGGAGCGGCGCGCGATGCCGATCTGCGAGGGACCGCAGGTGCTGCGGCGCGGAGGGCGCGTGTTTCTCGTCTATTCCGCGAGCGGGTCGTGGACGGCGGATTATTGCCTCGGCATGCTCGTGCTGGAGCCGGGCGCGGATCCGATGCGGCCGGCGGAGTGGGCGCCGGCGGGGCAAGTCTTCGCGCGCAACAAGCACGCCTATGGCGTGGGACATTGCGGCTTCGTCATCGGCGCGGGCGACGGAGGCGACTGGTTGATCTACCACGCCAAGACCCTGGCTGGGGACGGCTGGGAAGATCGCGAGGTGCGGGCGCAGCCCTTTGTTTGGGACGCGCGCGGCTGGCCGGTCTTTGGCGAGCCGGTGGACCCGCTGCGGCCTCTGGCGTATCCGGTGCGGACCGAGGGCGCGCTGGTCGCGCGTTGACGCCTAGGCGGCGAGGGTCTTCAGCGCGGAGAGAAAACCGTCGCGGTCGAGGGGCGTGACGACGAGCGCGGGCCCGGAGCGGCGCGGGATGGTGACGGCGTTGGCCTCGCGGGTGGCGAGGCGCAGGTCGGCGTCGCGGGCTGCGCCGGGGCGGGCGGCGGCGAGATCGAGCTCGGCGAGCGGCACGCGGGCGCGGAGGAAGCCGCTGTCGAGCAGCAGCGCCTCGCGGGTGAGGGCCACGCGGCCGAGCGGGGTGCTGGCGAGCGTGAGCGCGCAGATGAAGGTGCCCGCGAGGCAGACCGCGGTGACGGCGGAGGCGAGGGCGAGGCTGTCCGCGAAAAAGTAGATGGCCGCGAAGCTCGGCGCGGCGGGCGCGATGGCGAAGGCGAGGGCCTTGTCCCAGTCGTGACGGCGGGAGCGGGGGGCGAGTTCGAAGACGGTGTTCACGGTCTTAACATAGCCGCGGGCGGCCGGTCGCGCGATTGGAGGCCGGGGAAATAATTCCAAACGCGCGACCACCGGGGCCGAACTTATGGCCGCCGAGGCGGGGGAGGCGGGTTAATAATACTCCACCAGCCGATAAAAGACGCGCGGGCGGCCGGCGAGCGGGTCGGAAAGCTCCAGCTGGCCGCCCGTGCCGAAGATGGCCAGATGAGGCTCCACGCCGCTCCAGGTCACGAGATCGGTGGAGACTTGAAGGTCGTAGGTGAGGTTGGCCCGGCTGACGAAGGAAAGCAGGGCCGTGCCGGCCTCGACGCGCAGGGCGAGGGCCGGCGGGGCGAGCGCATCGAGGGCCAGGGAGCGCGGAGTCGAGGGAGCGCGGAGGCCGGCGTCGTCGACGGCGCGAAACACGAGGGTGTAGCTTCCCGGGTGGGTGACGGTGAAGATCCGGCCGTGGATGTGGCCGTAGCCGGTCTGGTCCTCGTAGGTTATGAGCGAGGGCCGGTCTTCGCTCGTCGCGGTCCAGCCCGCCGCCCGCGACCACGAGGGGGCGGAGGCGCCCGCTTCCCAGAAGGCGACGGCGCCGCCGGGGGGGCCTTGCACCGAGAGGAGCTCGACGCGCGGGCGCGAGCCGGCCGCGTCCTCGGAGCTGAAGGCGAGTTCGTTGGCGTAGTAGCCTCCGGGGAAGTAGGGGGCGTAGTTGCTGAACGGTTCGCCCGGCGGGACGTAGAGGGCGATCTGCGCGGAAGGCCCGACGAACCCGAGGCGCGCGGCGTCGGCGGCGTCGGGCCCGACGTCGATGTGGGCGTGGGCCCGGAGGGAGGGAACGGACGTCTCGAGCGCGAGCAGCAGGGCGAAGAGCCGGGCCGGAAAAAGGAGGCGGAAAGGTGTCATGGATTTATGAATACAGGTTTGGTCCCGGCGAGGCGGCGCTGGATCTCGGGCCAGCCGAGCGGCGCCACGCGGCCGTCCGCGAAGAGGTAGTTCGAGGACGCGCCGTGGACGTCGACGCGCACGTTGGCGCGGAAAAAAGCGGGGGTGACGCCGCGCGCCGCGTCGGCGAAGTGGATGTGCTCGGCGGTCTGGTCATCGGGCGTTTCGGCGAGCAGGAGCGTGGCGGAGGGCGCGCGGCAGGCCGAAAAGGGCAGGCCTTCGCCCGCGGATGTGACGAGCAGATCGTTCCAGCCGTAGGTGATGGCCGCGACGTGGTCCGGCCGCGACGGGCAGCGGCCGAGGAAGCGCGGGCCGAGGTAGGGCCGGAGGGTGAGGGTCCAGGACAGGGAGACGCCGTCCTCGCGCCGATGGCTGATTGAGGGCAGGCGTCCGCGGTTGTCCGCGACGTGGAGCAGGCTGGCGACGCCGGCCTGGCGCAGGTTGCTCAGGCATTCGGCGGCGCGGGCCTTGCCGCGCGCCGCGCCTACGGCCGGGATTAGAAGGCCGGCGAGCACGCCGACCACGGCGATGACCGTGAGCAGCTCGATCAAAGTGAAGGCGCGGCGCGGAGGCATGGCGGGGCGCGCAAATTTCAACGGGCGGGGCGACGGCGGCGCAGCGCGGCGAGGCCCAGCGAGCCGCAGCCCGCGAGACCGGCGAAGGCGGAGGGCTCCGGAATCGCGGCGACCGACACCGTCACGCCGTAGGTGGGAAAGGCGGTGCCTGTCTCCGTGGCTTGGAGGGCGTAGTTGGCGCCGCCCACGAAGATAGAGTAGTCGCCGGGCGCGAGGTCGGCGAAGACGCCGGTCACGAAGCCGTCGGCCGCGCCGTCGCCGGCGATGCCGGAGACGAGGCCGTAGTTGGCCGAGGCGCCATCGGCGGCGTGGCCGATGTAGACGAAGTGGCGCAGGTCGGCGGGGTGGAGCACGCCGCTGAGCGGATCGCCGGCGGTGTTGTAGGTGGGATCGTTGCCGATGGACCAGTCGGCGAGGGCGCGGAAGGAGCCCTCGGCGCCGGCTGGGCGGGAGGCGATGGAAAGCGCGGCCGAATCGTGCGAGCCCTGGAAGGGGGAGAGGTGGCCTAGCCCCTGAAAAAGGCTGAGGCCGGGCAGGAAGGTATCGGCCGGGCCGCTGCCGAGGGCGTTGCGCTGCGCGGTGATGACGACGGTGGCCGACGTCGCGAGGTTGAAGCGGTAAAAGCGGCCGCGGTGGCTGTCGCCGAAGTCGGCGTCGGTGGCGTCGGCCCAGCCGAAGCCGCCGCTCACGGTTTGGTTGGCGATGGAAACGGTCGAGCCATCCGGGACGAGGGTGCCGAAATTTCTTCCGGTGTAGCCGATGTGGGCTTGGGCCGCGGAGGCGGTGACGAGAGCCGCGAGGGCGGCGAGGGAGCAAAAGCGGGGAAAGGTGTGCATGATGGGTGCGGGTTGTCGTGATGCGCGTCGCGGGCCGGCCCCTTCAGGGTGCGGCGAGAAGAGCGGGAGCGACGGTCGCGCGGACGCGTGGACGCGGCGGTCGCGTTTGGCCGTTTTTTACGGCGAAGAAACACCCGCCGGATCATTCCGGCGCGGCGGCTTGCGGAGGCTTGCTCAGGCCGCGCGCGGCGGCTCGGTGGGCGGCGCGGGGCGCGCGCGGTCGGCGGCGTCGAAATCCTCCCGCGGCCAGGCGGCCGCCGGAAGGATCTGAAAAACGAAGAGATGCTCGGGCGCGGGCGCGATGGGCGCCTTGGCCTTGGCGCCGGATTCGGCCGGCGCGGGCGTGTCGGCTTCAGGCGCGGAGTCGTCGGCGCGCGTCTTGGCGGAGGCGACGAATTCGCACACGCCGCAGAGGTTGTCGGGCGTGAAGGTGAGGCGCACCGCCTCGTGCAGCGGCATGCTGCGGCTGTAGCTGGCGATCATCCGGCCCCAGGCGAAGCCCTGGAGCAGATCCCACTGCGCGCCGCTGGCCAGGAGCCAGGCGAAGAGGACGAGGATGGCGGAGAAACGGCGCATCGGAGCGGGCGCGCAGGCAAGCCCTGCCCTCCGCCCGATGGCAAGGCCGGAGTCGCGCCTCGTTTTCCGGCGAGAGATTGGGCTGGGCAAGGGGCGTCGAAGCTGGGATTTCCGTAAGGCGCATCGCGCAAACCTACGCACCCCCGCATTTATGGCCCTTTGGGAATATAAAGTGATCACCAGCGGCAAAGGCGGCTTCGCCTCTGCCACCATGCTCGAGAGCTTCCTGAACCAGCTCGGCAAGGACGAATGGGAGATCATCGATTTTCGCACCGATCCTAGCAACTCGCTCGTTTTCAACGGGCTCGTCCGCCGCCCCACGCAGCGCGAATGGACGCTGGAGGCCGCCGTGGCCGCCGCGGCCAAGGCCGAGGCCGACAAACTCCGCGCCGAGCTCATGCAGAAACAGCACGCCGGCGACGTCTCCGCCTCGGCCGACGCGCCCGCGGGCTCAACCGCCGGCGAGAAGGCCGCCGGGCCCGACAGCCTGCGTCAGCTGCGCGACACCGATCGCGACCACGATCCCGAGGCGCTCGCCGAGGAGGCCTCGCAGGCCGACGACTGGTCCAACCTCGACGACTACGAGGACGACCTCCCGACCTTCTTCGACGCGATCAAGCCCCACCTGCGCAAGAACCAGAACGCGCCCGGCCAGTCCGTCGCGCTCAACTATCTGGCCAAGCGCTGGGAGCAGCCCGAGACCGATTTGCACGGCGCGCTGAAAGAGTGCGGCTTTGCGATTCCGGAAAACGAGACCGACGCGCCCGTTTTCCTCGAATACGAGGGCGACCTTTACTGGGTGGAGAAAAACAACCGCGGCCAGTTCTTCCTCAACACTCGCGAGAAGCCCCGGCCGAAGTTCCGCGTGGCCCAGGGCAAGCCGCTCGACGCCACCGACCCGGTGCACGCCGCCCTCGCCGAGGAGCGCGCGGAGCAGGAGGCGGAGCGCGCCAAGCGGGCC